>VGEM01000352.1 GCA_016869315.1 Alphaproteobacteria bacterium
ATCGCGGCATCGACTTCCAAGGCCGTGACCTTGCCCTTGAAGTCCTCGAGCAACGTGCTGTCCTTGCCCGAGGTGTCGAAAGGAGCGCCCTTCAAGACGTTGCGGCAATCGCGAATGACGTGGGCGTGCACGAAACGGGGCGGCATGACGCCGAGAGCCTGGCGCGCCTCGATGCCGGCGATTACCTGATCGAACACCGCAGGAATGCCGGAGAGGCGCGCGATATAGGCCTCGGCTTCGACGACCGACGATACGCGATGCACGCTGATCAGGAAGCTCGCGACTTCCTGCTGCCAGCCGAACATCTGATTGACCGGGTAGTCGTGCCGCCGCCACTTGAAGTTCGCGATCCGCTGTTGCGTCTTGTGCGCGTACAAACGATGACTGAGCTGCGCTGCCGGCGACAATTTGGCGATGTCGAACCTCGCCGTCAGCTGCGTGAGATCGGCGCGGTAGAGCTCGTGATCGTCACGCTCGCGGGCATCGCTGAGATCCTCCCATTTGTCCATGTCCTCCTTGATGCCAAGGTAGGCTTTGAACATGGGGCTGCGGCCGACCCAGAATTTGAACCGCTCTTCGAGCCAACCGTTGAACGCTTGGGTTTCGGGACTGTCGGTCGCAGCTAGCCCGGGACGGAGTGCGGCAATCGACAGCGCCGTCGCGGCCGATGCGGATAGCAGCGTGTGACGACGGGTAAGATGGGGCATTGATTTGCTCCTAGAGCTGATGCCGCAGTGGCGCGGCCGGTTGGCGCCAGCCTAACCCGCACGATGCCCCTAAGTCACTGAGGACATTGTCATAAATGCCTTGCAGAATTGCGGTATCGGCTGGCCGTGGCGACCCCGTCGGGATAGGGTGAGCGCAATTCTCCTGCCCGAGTCGCCCATGCCAAGAATTGTCCGCCGCTCGTTGTTATCCGCCGGCCTCGCCACCGGCTTTTCGGCGGCGATCGGACCGGGCCATGCCAACGACGTCATCCTGCGGCGCGGCAACATTTCGGAACCCGACACGCTTGACCCTCATCTCGGATCGGGGAATTGGGAGTTCGCCATCCTGGGTGATTTGTTCCTGGGGCTGACAACTGAAGACATCAGGTCACGGCCAATCCCGGGTGCCGCCGAGAGCTGGTCGTTGGCCGACGACAAGTTGACATGGACCTTCAAGCTGCGTCCCGGGCAAGTCTGGTCCGACGGCGTGCCGGTGCGCGCCTCGGACTTCGTGTTCGGTTTCCGTCGGTTGCTCGATCCCAAGACAGCGGCCCGCTACGCCTCATTGCAATATGGGATCAAGAACGGCTTGGCGGTGAACACGGGTAAAATGCCGCCCGAAGCGCTCGGCGTCAGGGCTGTCGACGATCTCACCTTCGAAATCGTGACCGAGGCGCCACTCCCCTACCTGCCCGGTCTCCTCATGCATTACACCGCATTTGGCCTGCCCGAACATGTCGTCACCAAGCACGGCGATGCCTGGACGCGGCCGGGCAACTTGGTCAGCAATGGGCCCTACATGCTTGAGATGTGGGAGCCGCACGACCGCATCCGCGTCCGGAAGAATCCAAAATTCTACGACGCGGCAAACGTCGCGATCGATGTGGTCGAATACTACCCGATCGAAGACGAGAAGGCCGCGCTTGACCAATTTCGGGCCCGGCAGATCGACGCCAACATCGGACCGCGGGGTTTTCCGATTGCCGAGCTGCCCTGGCTCAAAGTCAACATGCCCGACGAGCACGTAATTGTGCCGCAGCTCGCGGTCGATTACATCGCCGTGAACATGCGCCGCAAGCCATGGAACGATCCCCGCGTGCGCCTGGCGCTGTCACTGGCGCTCGATCGCGACACGGTGACGGCAAAAGTGAATCGCGATGGGCGACGGCCGGCCTACTCCTTCATTCCGCCGGATATCGCCAACTATACAACGCCACCTCGATTGTTCTTTGCCGATTGGCCGCTTGAGAAGCGGCAGGCGGAAGCGCGCCGTCTTCTCGCCGACGCAGGGTTTGGTCCGAAGAATCCGCTTCGGTTCGACTACAATTTCATGACGGGACGCGATCCAAGACGGCAGGGTGTCGCGGAAATTTCGTTGTGGAGCGCCGTCGGCATATACGCTCAACTCCAGGTCAACGAACCCAAAGTTCACTACAACATGCTCCAGGAGCAGGACTTCGAGGTGGCATTTGCGGCCTGGATCGCCGACTACGACGACCCCGAAACGTTCCTCTACTTGCTTGACTCGCGTTCAAGCGGCTTCAACTACGGCGGTTACCACAATCCGAAATTCGATGGCCTGCTCGATGAAGCCCGACGCACGCTCGACATCGAGCAACGTGCCGGGCTGATGTTTCAGGCCGAGCAAATCGCGCTCGAAGAAACGGCGGTGATTCCGACCGCCTTTCGCACCGCCCGCATGCTGGTTGCGAATTACGTCAAGGGCTTTGAGGGTAACAGCAAGAATATTCATCGCAGCCGATGGATGCGGATCGAAGGGCGTCCGTCATGAAACTTGGCCGGCGGCACGTCATTGCCGGGGGCACTGCGGGATTTGCGATGTCCGCCGCCCGCGCGGTGACTTTCGACAGTTCCGATCCCGGCGAGACATTGCCCGCGTTCGCCCGCCTGACCGGCAATATCGGCGGCGGAACGGTGTTGCGCTGGCATACCGGCGTCATCACCGCCGTGATGCCGGGGGCCGCTCCGGTACCGCTGGTGGCCTATGACGGACTCGAGAAAGAGATATGGATTGCCAACGCCGATGGCACCTTTACGACGACCTATTTCGATATTGGGTATTTCAAGGATGCCGTTTCTGGTGCGCACCTTTCCGCATGGCTTAATCCCATGACAGGGACCACGACCACGCCGATGGCCTTCCGTTCGGGCAAATATGCGGCCACGCTGAAGCCTGCCGACTTCAAGCGCGAGATCGACGTTCGGGACGATGATATCAGCTTCACAAATCGTTCGACCGTGGCATTTCCCGCGCCGATGAAGCCGGATGTTTATCCGGACGAGTCAGCCGGGCCGCTTCATTTCTTCTCGGTCATCCGCAGCGATCGTGGGCGGGTATCGGAAGTGTCGTCATCGACCGTCCGCTCGGCGCCGCTGGCGTGGTCGTACACCATCACGACGGTCTGGTTGCCGTGGATGAAAATGGGTCAACGGCCTGGCGCCGTGGTGTGGACGGGCGCCGGCGGCAAGTACCGCGGCCCCGATCAGGTTCCGGGCTCTTTCAAGGCTTTTCTCGATCGCGAGCAGCCCAACTATCTCGCCGATGGCGAGCCGTGGGCCGACGTGCGCAACATGTGGGGCGATTACATGAAGGCCCACCCGCCGTCCAAAGGCTGAACCAAGCTCGCCATGCAGGACTTCGGTTCGCCGCTCCGACTTGGCCTCGCGCCGTTGGCGATCGAGGATTGGTTGGCGCCGCGGCCAGGTGACGAAGCGTTGCTGATGCGACGTCGCGAGATCCTCGATCGACATGGACCCGAGGTCGCGATCGAGACCTCAGACGCGCGCGCGGCGATCGACGAACTTCACGATCAACTCGTCGCGCTTGGCCGGATGTCGGGGCGCGAACGGTCCGTCGATGCGATCGGCCGGCAGGTCTGTGAGGACCTCTGCCTGCTGACGGCCGGAACCGGCGGTGAATTGCGGGTGACCGCGGGCGTCGTCTGCTTTCCGAACCGATGGCGGCTGGCCGACAAAATTGGCTCGACCATGCTCGGCACCCATGCGCCCGTGCCCGACTATGCGGCGACGGTCGGCGCCTCGGTCGATCGCTTTCTCGAACGGCTGCGGCCGATGAAAGCCTACGCGCGTTCCAATTGGGGGATTGTCGCCACTACCGATCTCTACACGCCGGACCCGACGCCGGCGCTCGACCCATTCGGCCCGGATGGCGCCTACGTCCGGCGCGAGGACCAGAGCTTCCTCAAGCTGCCCCGTACCGAGGCCGTCGTGTTCTCCATCCGAACCTCGTTCGCGGCA
>VGEM01000353.1 GCA_016869315.1 Alphaproteobacteria bacterium
GCCGCGTGAACTGAGTCATGTTTCCAGCCTCCTTGCCGGTCCATGGATAATTATAAGCTGAAAACGTCCGACTGGATCAATACCCATGCCTGATGCCCACCAACGCGCGGATGATTCGCCGCGGCACAACCCGGTCTTTCCCGCCTGGGCCCGCCTTCGGGCACGCGAATCGCTATTTTTGGCGGTGCCTGGGGTATCGGTCAGGCGGTCGGCCCGGGCTGCCACGCGACAGGACTCGCGACCCAGGGGCCTGACCGCCCTTGCCTGCGCGCCGGCGGCCGGGACCGGCCCCAAGGCGCGGGTCGACGTGATCGCGTCCGGCGACGTCAAAAATTGGATCAAGATCTTCAGTGGCAAGGCGAACGATGTCGCCGGCATCGACGCAGAATCGATCCGGAAGATCTGAATGGTCCGATCTTTTTTCTCGCAGGCTCAGCCCCGGGGTCACACTATAGGGCAAACTTTTTGCTTGAATGCCCGCTTGTGGATGGCGTGACCGTCAACTGACTTTCACGACGATCTTGCCGAATGGATCGCCGTCGCGAATTTCGTAATAGGCCTGGCGGGCCTCGGCGAACCGGATCTCCTTGGCGATGATGGCCTTGAGCCGGTTGTGCGCCATCGTGGCCAGCAGCGCATCGACCATCTCGACACTACCGGCGCTGATCGCCTTCAGCATCAAATTCTTCAGGTACATTCCGTTGATGCGCGGCGGCTTTTCCGGCTCGCGCCCCGTCCCAATCATGACGATCCGGGCATTCACGGCGGCGGCCGCCATGGACTGATCGAGCGTCGTCGGGCCCACGTTTTCAAGGATGACACTGGCGCCGCGTCCGCCGGTCTTCTCGACGACCTCCTTGCCCCACTCTGGATTGGCTCGGTAGTTGACCGTGACATCAGCGCCAAGCTCGCGTGCGCGGGCAAGCTTCTCGTCCGACGACGACGTGATCACGACCTTTGCGCCTGCGGCTTTTGCCAGAATCAAACCGAAGGACGATACGCCGCCTGTGCCGAGCGTGAGAACAATATCGTCCGAGCGAACGCGCGCCACTTCGTGCAAGGCGTGCCACGCCGTCACGCCCGAACCCGCCAGCGTCGCTGCATCGCGATAGTCGACGCTGTCGGGCAGAACCGACAGGCATTGCGCGGGCAGCAAGGTGTATTCGGCAAGCCAACCGTCGATCGTATTGCCGACATCGGCGGCATAATTGTCGGGCGACCACGGGCCATTGATCCAATTGGCCCAGTGGTTTGACGTCACGCGAACACCCGGTTTGATCCGCTGTTCGCCAGCGCCAACGGCAATGACATCCCCCGCGCCTTCGCTCAGAGGAATCAGCGTCTTTGGTCGCGGACCACGCGGCACAGGAAAGCGTTCCATGGCTATGCCCTGGTCGCGCGCCGCAATGCCGGCGTACATCACCTTGATTAAGGCCTGCCCCGGGCCCGGCGTCGGGATCTTGCGTTCCACCAGCTCAAGCGTGTCGAAACTCTTCTGTTCGCCGAGCTGCCAAACGCGCATTTTGCCTTTCGGTACGACGCCATTGACGTCGTCCTTCGCCATTGCCGGCGCGGCGGCTCCAGCCGCAAGCACCAGCGCGCTCCGGCGCGTCAACCCGTTCGTCATGCAAATCTCCTGATTGGTCAGATCGACGCCGTCGCTTGTTCGACCCATGCCCGCGTCTCGGCGTCGAGCAGCGGTGACAACGTCGCACGCACGCGCGCATGGTAGGCATTGAGCCAGCTTTTTTCGGAATCCGTCAGCAACGACGGTTCGATCAGGTTCCGGTCGATAGGCGCCAGCGTTACTGTCTCAAAATCGTAAAGCGTCTTCTCGCCGCCGGAGGCTGCGACCTCCCGCACGAAGACCAGGTTCTCGATGCGAATGCCGTACTCGCCGGTCTTGTAATAACCGGGCTCGTTCGAGATCAGCATACCAGGTTCAAGGGCGACAGTATTGCCAACCTTGCTGATGCGCTGCGGCCCTTCGTGAACACTCAGAAACGTGCCGACGCCATGACCCGTGCCGTGGTCATAATCGAGACCTTCCTGCCACAGCGCATGGCGTGCGAGCGCATCAAGTTGGCTGCCGGTTGTTCCCTTCGGAAACCGCGCCGAACCCAAAGCAATGTGCCCTTTGAGCACCAGGGTAAAGCGGCGCTTCTGTTCGGCGGTCGCGGCTCCGACCACCACCGTCCGCGTCACATCGGTCGTGCCGTCAAGATACTGACCACCAGAGTCAATCAACACCACCATGTCGGACTTGATCGCGGCGCACGTCTCGGAGCTGGCGCGATAGTGAACTATGGCGCCATTGCCGCCCGCACCGGCGATGGTCGGGAAACTGCCGCCACGGTAAAGGTTGTCGGCCCTGCGGAACTCTTCGAGTTTTGCAGCCGCAAACACTTCGTTGAGATGTCCCTTCGGCGCTTCGCGGGCGAACCACGCCAGAAATCGTGTCAACGCTGCGCCGTCGCGCACATGGGCACCGCGCACGCCATCCATCTCTTCGCGCGATTTCCGCGCTTTGATCGGCGTGATCGGATCGGGCGCGGCCTTGGCTTCAGTGCCAGCGGCACTGACGAGATCGTGCAACCACCGGGACCCTGTGTCCCGATCGATCGCGATCTTTCCAAGTTTCGATGCCTGCGCGGCCAACACCTTCGCCACATCGTCATAAGGCGACAACGCGACGCCCGATCCAAGATGGGCTCGCACGTCGGAGCCTATCTTTGCCAGATCAACAAAGAGCGTTGCGGCGCCGTCTGCGCCAATCAAGGCATATGCCAGGACCAGCGGCGTGAATTCGACATCTTCGCCGCGAATATTGAACAGCCAGGCAATCGAATCCGGCGCCGAGAACAAAAAGGCGTCGATGCCTTCCTTCTTCAGCCACTCGACCACCAGCGAGCGCTTGGCATCGCTCGACTTGCCAGAAAACTTCTCGGGATAGACGATCGCGGGACCTGTTGGCCGCGCCGGCTGATTGCGCCAAATGCGATCGACCAGATTCTCGGCCACGGGCGCAAGCGAAGCACCGGTCTTGCGGCAGGCTTCTTCAAACTTGCCGAGGCCGGCCGGCGTAAACAGCTTCGGGTCAAATCCGATGCGCCAGTTTTGCGCCGCGTTTTCGACCAGCCACTCATGCGCCGGTTCATCGATCAGATGACGGTATTGATAAAGCGTACCGTCGACCTGATGGCGGACCTGGAGCGTGTAGCGGCCATCGATGAACACGGCGGCCTTGCTCTTGGTCACGACCGCGAGCCCGGCCGAACCGGAGAACCCGGTCAACCATTGCAAACGTTCGGCATAGGAAGCGACGTATTCACCCTGATGCTCATCCGCGCGGGGAACGATGTAAGCATCGACCCCCGCCGCGGCCATGGCAGCACGAAGATCGGCGAGTCGATCGGATTGGGCGGCAAACTTGAGGGTGCTGGCGGCGTCGTTCATGGAAGGAAAGTAATCACAACCCGGTCAGGATTCAACGCGTGAGCACGAGCGTCGACCAGGCCCCGATGCGCCGCCGCCGCGCGAGGCGAAGACGCTGCATGGCATAGGCTGCCAGCACCATGGATTCTTGCGATGTCAACAAGCCGGCCATGACCAGGAAACCACCCGGTGCAAGCAACCGGGCTATGTCCTTCGCGAACCGCATCAATGGCCGGGCAAGTATGTTTGCCGTGATGAGATTGTACGGGCCATGCTTTTTGAGCATCGGCGATGAACAACCGTCGCTGAGACAAGGCATGACCAATCGCGACACGCCGTTCTTGCGCGCGTTGGCCGATGTCACGCGGACGGCTTCAGGATCGACATCAGCAGTGACGATCGGAACCGCCCAAGCCTTGGCGGCAGCGAGCGAGAGGATTCCAGACCCGCACCCAAGGTCGAGGACACGGCGCGGCCGCGCGCGACGTGTGAGGTCAGAAAGCGCGAGCAGGCATCCGTACGTGCTCTCGTGCTCGCCCGATC
>VGEM01000354.1 GCA_016869315.1 Alphaproteobacteria bacterium
CCGATCGCACCGCGCGATTGCAGGCGCTTCGCACCGGCGCGATCGATATCGCCGCCGATCTCAACCCCGAGGATCGCGGCGCCGTCGAGCAGTCGGGCGGAAAATTTCTGGTGCGGCCCACCGGGCGTGTTCAGGTGATCAGCTTCGACCTGAACAAAAAGAATCATCCGATCACCGACGTGCGCGTTCGACGCGCGCTCAACTATGCCATCGATCGCCAGGCGATTGTCGACGTTTTGCTCGGCGGCGCCACCACCGTTGCCGCTCAACCGGCGGTGCCGCAGGCGTTTGGCCGGATCGACAATCTTGAGCCTTATCCGTTCGACCCCTACAAGGCGCGCGCGCTGCTGGCCGAAGCCGGCCACGCCACCGGCTTCGACATGACGCTGAGCTATCCGGCAGCGACCATGGCGGGAGACGACGCCGCCTATCAGCAGATCGCCGCCGATCTTGGCCGGGTCGGCGTGCGGGTGACGGTCGAATCCGCGACCTATGCCCAACAGATCACTCGGATACGCACTGGTGGCTGGCCGGGTGAGGCCTTCGGCATGGACTTCAACAACATGCCAGCCCTCGATGCGCTGTGGGCGATGCGGGTCCATAGCTGCATCTGGCCGGCGCCCTGGCATTGCCGCGAGGATTGGGTGCCGCTCCATCGCACCGCCGAGACGGCGACGTCGGTCGATGAGCGCCTGCGGCTGACGCGCGAGCTGGCGCGAAAATTTCACGACGAGCCCGCCGGCATCTTCCTGTGGGATCTGCCCGGCCTCGATGGCGCAAGCCCTAATATCACGGGGATTCGTTCCGGCCTGGACTTCCTCGACTTCTCGACGCTCGATAAGATCGCACCATAGTATTCGCGCCAAGGGGGGCGGAGTGCTGAATTGGCTGCTAAAAAACTGTGGGGGATCCGCACGAAACTGGTGGTCAGCCTGACGCTGATGAACATGATCTGCGTCGCGCTGTTCGCCGGGCTATCCTATCGCTCGGCACAGTCGCAGAGCCTGACCGATATCGACGACATCCTGTGCGCGGCCGCGGCAGGCGGCGAGCGGTCGGTGTCCGGCATTGTCGCGACCGAAGCCGAAAGGCCATAACGCACCGAGCCCGCCTTCACCGAAGCGTATCGCCATGCCCACGCCGCGCGGTTGATCGCCGAGTGCAAGGAAATCTCGCGGCGCCTCGCCAAGCTCAAGGACGCCCAGGGCGAGTGGTACAAGCGGGCCGAGCTGGCCGTCAGCCGTAACCGCGAAGATCTGGCGCGGGCCGCGCTAGTCGAGAAGGCCAAGGTCGCCGAGGTTCTCAAGGCGCTCGAAGGCGACGATGCCATCCTGTCCGAGAAGATGCAGAACCTGGATGCCGACATTCATCGCCTGCAGACCAAGCTCGGCGAAGCCAAAGCCAAACAGACGGCACTCGCCGCCCGCGCCCAGACCGTCGCGGCGCGCCTGACGGTGCGCGAGCAGCTCTACGACGGCCGGGTCGACGGCGCCCTCGGCCGGTTCGACCAGGTCGAAAAGAAGCTGGACGAGATGGAAGGCCGGGTGGAAGCTTTCGATCTCGGTCGCGGCAAATCGCTGGCCGAGGAGATCGCCGATCTCGAAGCCGAGAGCGACGTCGAGAAAGAACTCGCCAGCCTGAAGGCCGGCACGAGTAAGCAGGGCTAAGGAAGTGGCCGCCGGGTTGGGATGACACGCGGCAGCAGATAGGTGGGGAAACGACTATGGGTTTAGGAGAAGCCATCGCCGCGCCGATGATCGTTTTCTTGATCTTCGTCGCGCCGTTGTGGGTGATCATGCACTACCGGGCTAAGAACCGCTCGGCCGGATCGCTCGCGACGGAAGAATCGGCGACCATCGAGCAGTTGGTGCGGCTCGCCGAGAAGATGGATCCACGACTGGCGGCGCTCGAGAAAATCCTCGAAGCCGACGATCCAAAATGGAAGGACAAGACGCCATGAGCGGTCGGACGATTTATCGCAATACCGAGCAAGCCAAGATCGCCGGCGTGGTCGCCGGGTTGGCTGACCACTTTGGCCTCAACGTCTGCTATGCGTGCTGGGGCTGGGCGATCGCGTCGCTGTTCTGGCCGCCGGTGATGATCGCGGCTTACGCCCTGATGGCGTGGCTGCTCGATCCGTTGCCGGGCCAAGGGCGCAGCCATCTCGAGGCCAAGTTGCACATCGACCTCGGCAGTTCAGGCGCCCAGGCAGCAACCGCGACCCGGGCGAGCTTCAGCGATGTGCGCGACACCTTCAGCCGATTGGAACAGCGCCTCCGCGCGCTCGAATCGACCGTCACCTCGCGCGAATTCCAAATCGACTGTGAACTGCGGAAGTCGAATTGAGCATCGGCGTTCGTGTCCACTTTTTTCGCGCGGCACCAGCGGTGCTCTTAAGTGTCAGACACGTCAGGGCATCGTCGTGGTCAAATACGCAGCAAGGAGCGGCTTACGTGTCTGACACTTAAGCCACTCTGAACTGAATGGTCACGCCGCAGGTGGCTGGAATTTGGTGTCGTGCCCGGGGAACGCCTCGAAGCCCTTCAGCATGTAATCCCAATAGAGGATCGGCAGGCCGGTCTTCTTGATCCACCAATTTACGGTGCGTTCCTTGGCGGGATCCAACGGCAACGTTGGCGTCGGCTTGCCGCCATAGATGAACTCGGCCATCAGCACTTTTCCATATGATGTCGTCAGCGGGCACGAGGCGTAGCCGTCGTAGGCCTCCTCGACCTTCCCCTTGGCGATCAGATGAAACAGGTTGCGCACCACGACCGGCGCCTGTTTGCGCACGGCGGCGGCGGTCTTCGAGTTGGCGGTCGAGGCGGCGTCGCCGAGGCCGAACACGTTCGCGAACTTGACGTGCTGCAGCGAATTCTGGTGCACGTCGACAAAACCCGCCGCGTTCGCAAGCGCGCTTGTCTTAACGGCGTCGGGTGTCGTCTGTGGCGGCGACACATGCAACACGTCGTAGTCGAGCGTGATGCGCGTGCCCTGTTTGTCGCCGCCGACGATTTCAAACGTCGCCTTGTTGCCAGCGCCGTCAACCTCGACCAGGTTGTGCTGATAGCGCACGTCGATACCGTGGGCGGCCGCGATCTTGACCAACTCTTTGGCATAGAACGGCACGCCGAAAATGGCGGGTGCGTGGGTCAGAAACTTGATATCGACCGCGGCGCGAATGCCCGACTTGGTCATCAGGTCGGCCGCGAGGTAGGCGATTTTCTGCGGCGCGCCGGGGCACTTGAAGGGTAGCGGCGGCTGGGTGAACAGCGCCTTTGCACCACGCTTCAGCGCTTGCAGGCAATCCCACGTATACTCGACCGTGTCAGGCGAATAGTTGCTGCACACACCGCGTTTGCCGAGCGCGTCCTTAACGCCCTTGATCGCATCCCAGTTGAGCTTGAGACCCGGGCAGACGATCAGGAAGTCATAAGTCAATCGTCCGCCGGCGGCGAGGGTCACGGCGTTGCCGGCCGGATCGAAACCGGCGGCGGCGTCCTTGATCCAACGCACACCGCTCGGAATCAACCGCGCTTCGCTCCTGCGCGTCGCTTTGAGCGCGTACGCGCCGGCGCCAACCAAGGTGAACGCGGGCTGGTAATAGTGAACCTCCGACGGCTCGACGATGGCGATATCGAGTGAATCCGTGTGGTCGTGGCGTTTCAGTTCGGCCGCCACCGTTATGCCGGCGGCGCCGCCGCCGACGATGACAATCTGATGATGCATGCTGGCTGCCATGGCCGTCCCCTGAATGGCGGTGTTTGCCTATTCTAGCTGGCTCAGCCGCCTCAGGTCACTCCCCGGCAAAACGCGCCAGGACACCGTGTTTCGTTTTCCCTCCCTTGGATGGGGAGGGGCGGGCATATCTCTGTAAGTTCTGTGGACGTTGAGTCGCCACCCCATACCCACCCCTGATGCA
>VGEM01000355.1 GCA_016869315.1 Alphaproteobacteria bacterium
AACCGGCCGCGCGCGATTGCCGTCATGGAGCGCTACAAACTCGATGGCTTGATCGCGTTCAACCCGATCAACGTCTACTACCTCACCAACACCCTGACCACGATGACCAAGTTCCGCAGCGAGTTCGGCGGATTTGCCACCTTCGCCCGCGATCCGGCGCAGCCAAGCTTTCTGGTCGCCAGTGGCGGCCAGGCCTGGGACCTGGTCAACGGCGATCGCGAGGTGCCGGAGATCATCGCGGTGACGGGCGCCGCAAATGCTGGGGCGTTCGCCAACGCGACGCCCGAGCAGTTGAAAACAGAACCGAAGGCGACGCAGCGCAACCGCACCATCCGCTCCGGTGTCGCCTTGACGCCGCGCGAGCAACGCTGGATGGAGATGGACGCGAAACCCGGGGCGCCATCGCCGGCGTGGGGCCTGGTGCGGGCCCTCAAGGAATCGGGCCTCGCCAAAGGCCGGGTCGCCGTCGACGACATGCGCATCAAATACATGCTGGATCAAATCGGCTTCGACACCGTGACGATCGTCCCGGGCGAGCAGATTTTCAAGTTGATCCGCATGGTCAAGACCGAGCCGGAGCTGGCTTTGATGAGGATCGCCGGCCAGAACAACGCCACCGCGGCCCTGAACGCCATCCGGACGATCGAGAAGGGCATGACGTTTGCCGAGATCGAGCGCCGCTTCCGCGTTGAGTGCGCGGCGCTCGGCAGCGAAATGACGTCGTTTCTGTCGGGTATGTCGATCGGCCTGTTCCCCGACGGCGAAGCGGTCGAGGGCAAGCCTTTCCTGGTGGACGCCGTCAGCCACTTCAAGGAATACCATGGCGATTTCTCGCGTACGGTCTGCGTCGGCGAGCCGTCGAAGGAGGTCATCGCCCGCGCCAAAGCCAATCAGGAAGGGCGCGATGCGGTGTTCGCCGTGATCAAGCCCAGCCTCAAATTCTCGGACCTCACCCGCATTGGACTCGAGGCGCAGGTCAAGGCCGGCATGCCGGCGTCGATCGCGACATCGAGTCCGCATACCCTTGGCCTTGAGCATGGCGACAATCCCGTCCGCATCGAAGGACTTTATGGTCCGCCGATCGACCACGTCTTGGAGGAGAACATGGTGCTGACGGTCGACTTCCCCTACCTCGAAATCGGCTGGGGCGCGGGGCATAACGAAGACTTGATCCGCATCACCAAATCCGGGTTCGAGCCTTTCAATCGGATCAGCGATCCGCTGGAGATCGTTTGATGCGGATCTTCTGGCTCGCGCCGTGGTATTTGCTGGTCGCCGCGAGTTGGGCAACGGCTGCGACCGAACCGATCTATTTGTCGCCGGCTCAGGTCGATTTCACCGGGGTTCTGGCGCCGCCCCCGGCCGACGATTCGCCGGCAGGAATCGCCGAACTTGAAGAACTGCGCCAGATCGCGAAAACCCGCACCGACGCCGAGTGGCGGCAGGCGATGTGGGACGATCACAACGAGACGATCGTGATCTACAACGATGTGCTGGGAGGCATCGAGCTGATGTCGCTGCCCAAGACCAAAGCGTTGTTCGATCAGGTCCAGAACGATCGCCGGGCGGCGACCGACCGTGCCAAGGATCACTATCTTCGCAAGCGGCCGTCGGTCCGCGACCCGTCGCTCAAGACCTGCGGCGGCGTGCGGATGCCGCTCAGCTCATTCCCCAGCGGCCATTCGTCGTGGGGCTTCGCGTCCGCTGTCGTGCTGGCGGCGATGGTCCCGGACAAGGAAGCCGAGATCCTCGCGCGCGCCAAGACCTTCGCCGAGAGCCGGATGATCTGCGGCATGCACCATCGCAGCGACACCGTGGCCGGTCAGGTGCTCGGCACCGTCGTCGCCGAGCGCCTGCTCGCCCATCCGGCGTTTCGCGCTAAGTTCGATGACGCCGCAGCGGAACTGCGGGCCGCGCTGAAAAAGTAGTAAGGCTGTCTTACGCCACGCCGTTCGCCCTGAACCAGGCGAGCAGCTTGCTCCATGCGTCCTTGGACGACGACTCGTGGTAGGTCGGCCGATAGTCGGCGTGGAACCCGTGATCGGCCTCGGGATAGACAATGATCTCGGATTTGGTATCGCCGGCAGCCTTGAGCGCCGCGCGCATCTTCTCGACATCGGCGACAGGAATCCCGGCATCCTTGGCGCCGTAGAAGGCGAGCACGCGCCCCCTCATTTTGTCGGCGACGTCGATCGGGTTCACGCGTGACGGGAACCGTCCGGGCAACAGTCCGCCGTACCACGGGCAGGCGGCCTTCACGTTCGGATTGTGCGCGGCGTAGAGCCAGCTCTGACGGCCGCCGTAGCAAAAGCCAGTCACGCCTAGCTTGTCGGTATTGGCGCCTTCGGTCTTGGCGAAGGCGACGGCCGCGTCCATGTCGGGACGGGTCTTGTCGTCGTCGACCTTCATGATCACTTCGGCCAGAAGTTTCTGGATGTCGGTGTACTTGCCGGCATCGCCGTAGCGCGCGAACAACTCCGGCGCGATGGCGTAGTAGCCAAGCTTGGCCAAACGGCGGCAGATGTCTTCGATATGCTCGTGAACGCCGAAAATTTCCTCGATCACCAGAACCGTGGCCGCGTTTTTGGATCCGGCCGGCATGGCGCGATACGCGGGCATCTGTCCGTCGGGCGTCGGCACCATCACTTCGCCGGCGGTGAGGCCCTGATCGTCCGTTTTGATGGTCGCCGCATTCAGCGGTCGCACCGCCATGCAGAATCCCATGGGCAGAGCCGTCATCATCATGCGCCGCCGAACGGCGGGATTGAATTTGAGACTGAGCGCCTGCTCGTGCTGCGCCAGATCGGCGGCCGAATACTGATCGTTCATGGAAGCCTCCGTGGTCAGGGGAGGCACAAGACTATCCACCGACCGGGGCTCGTTTCAATTGGGCCCGTAGATCACGATCGCAATGGTGACCAGCACCAGAAAACCCATGATCCAATAGGGTGCTTTGAGCTTCATGGCTGCATTTCCAGTTCCTCATAATTTACAAACGCGTAGGCCGCCCTGTAGTTCCTGACGTGTTTTGCAACGCCGTCAAGCGCCGCCTCCTCGAACAACCAAATCGCGGGTGCGTCGTCGCGGACATCGCGGACCAGAGATCTGGTCAGGCGTTCGCGCGCGTCGAGATCGAACGCCGCGCCCGCATCCTCGACCCGCCTGGCGATGTCACGATCGCAATGCCATGGCGTCTGCCACAAGCAGGAATGCAACCGCAGCGAAGCGAGGGCGTCCATATACGGGAGTGTACCGTAGTTCAGCGAGAAGGCGAGGCCATCCCATCCGCCTTCGTACGCGCCGCGCTGGATTTTGGATTGCGGCACGGAGGTCAGGATCATATTGACGCCAACGGTGGCGAGATCGGCGGCGACTTGCTGATAAACCGCCCCGCCCACGGTGCCGCCCGAGAAAACCTCGGTCGGCAGCTCGAAGCCGTCAGGATGTCCCGCGTTGGCCAGCAAGGTCCGCGCCCGATCGGGATCGTACGGGTATGGATCGAGCGTCGCATCGTATCCGAAGACGCCGCGTGGCGCTGGTCCCGACGCGGCGACCGTCAAGCCGCCCAGCAAGTTGTCGACAATGGCCTGTCGGTTGACGGCATAGTTCAATGCCTGGCGCACCCGCCGGTCCTGAAGCGGTGACGGTTTTACAGTGAGTAACGAAATCACCTCGACGTTGCCGCGCGGCCGCGACTGCAACTTCGCGCCGGCGCCCGCGAGCGTGTCGCGGTCATCGGCCACCAGTCCGATGGCGATGTCGATCGCGCCCGAGACCAGGGCCTGCAGGCGCTGTTGCGCTTCGGGGACGGCTTTGAACTCAAGCGCGTCAATGCGTGGTTTTCGCCAACTCGCGCGATTCGCGCGCGCCACGACTTTCGTTTCTTCCCACTGTTCGACGACGTAG
>VGEM01000356.1 GCA_016869315.1 Alphaproteobacteria bacterium
TCGGTCGTGAACATCCAGCCGGTCACGCAAATGACGACCATGACCGCGATCAGCGCCACGATCATCCAGCCGCCGAGGGGATTATGCCCGATATGCCTTGGCGGACGCATGTCGAGGAGTGATCGGATATAGAGTCCCGCCACGCGCGGAGACACCAGGAACGACTTGAACCGGGCATGATGCGTACCGACGAAGCCCCATGCAATTCTGATCAGAACGACGGCGACGCAAGCGTACCCGGACCACTCGTGGATCAGGTCAGAGCGCAAAGGCGACTGCCACGCCACGACGAAGAGCGCGACGAGCAACCAGTGTAGGACCCTGACGATCGGGTCCCACACTTTGATCATTTGTTCAGGCATCCAGTTTATTTCTTGGCGATGGGAACCGGATCCAAGGTCACAGGGTGGAAATACGCCTCGACCCGCGCGCCTTTCTCGTCCATCGCGTAGACTTCCCAACAGCCGCCGTCGGGCTTGACCATCCGGACTTTCCATCCTTTGGATTCCAGGATCTTGGTCAGCTCTTCTTTTGGCTTCCAACCCGCCTCCGGGCCGGAGTCGCATGTCGCCAAACCCGTGGCGTGAGCAGAGCCGACGGCGTAAAGCCCAAGGCTCGCGGCAAGCAAGACAGAACGCAGCATGAGATCACTCCTATGTTTGATGTTTAGAACGATACCGTTGCGCCAGCTTGAATCAACTGAGGCGCTCCGGGGAGCGCACCGCGAGCCCGATCGACGATGTACAGTTTGTCGAAGACGTTCTTTACGGTGACATAGACCGACAAGGACGACTCATCGGGCGTGATGTTCAATGATAGATTGACGATGGTCCAGCCCTTAATCAGCCCGCGCTGCGCATCCGCGGTCACTGACGTGCTGTTGAGGTCATCGGCGAACATACCGCTTTGGTGCTGAACCTCGACTTGACCGCTGAACCAGCCTGATCCAGCTCCAACTGCGGCCGAGGTCAGCCACTTTGGGCTGTATGGCAGCCGGTTTCCGGTGACGAAGCAGTTGTACTGCAAGCCCTCGAGCGTGACGCTCGCCTGACCAGCGGCGCAGGCCGAAGAGCGGCGAAATCCGACGTAGTTGGCCTTACCGACATAGGTCACGGCGGCCCGGGCATACACTTCGCCACCGTCCTTGAGCGCGGTGCTGAAGTTCGCCGAGGCTTCGGCACCTCTATGCTTCGTCTTGCCGGCCGACGTCAGCGTCGCGCCGACCCCGCCCGCGACCGAAGCGGGAACGACTTGATTTTCGAAGTCCATCTGGAATAGGCCGACGTTGGCGCTCAATCCCTCGCCCAGCGATGCCCGCAGCCCAAGCTCGTAGTTCCAGCTCAACTCCGCGTCGAGGTCCACCGACGTACCGGCGCCGCCGATGATGTCTTCCACGCGCGGAGGTGCGAAGCCGCGATGGACGCCGCCATAAACGCGCGCTTGGTCGCTCAACTGGTAGGTCGCGCTCAGCCCTGGAACGACTTGATCGAGGTCCGTTTCACCCCGCACCTCGGCCGTCAGCGCGCCCGTTGGGCGCCCCGAGGCAATGACCGATACAGGGCGGAAAGTGCGTTCATAGTCGACGAACTCCGCGCGCACGCCGGGACCGATGCCGAAGTCTCCAAACGTCAGGTCGCTTTGCGCAAAACCCGAGAAGGCGGTGGTCGAACGGCGATTATTCTCGCGAACTCCGGCGTTAACTCCTGTTCCAGCCGTTCGTCCGCGCGGCGTGTCGGCGTTGAGTTGAAGGCGGGTCTGCGTCTCGTGATGAGCTCGCACGCCGATCTCCGTGGATCCTTCCAGCCCTGAGTCGCCGTGGTCCCACAGAAGGCGGCTTTCGATTCCGTAGGTGTGGTAGCTGCGCAGGCGGCCTTCGTTGCCGCAGGTGGTGTCGAGATTGGCCATGCCGCCGCAAGCGGGATCGCTGGCATCATTGGGTCTCTGGCCTGAGTTGGAAGACTGCCGCCACCAGTCGCGGTCGAAGTAGTGATAGTAGCCGGTCGTCTTGAGCAGCAGATCGGCGTTGATGTCCCAACCATGGCTGCCCACCATGCTGTAGCGTTCGGTCATGAACTCGTCGTTGCTGAACTGATTGCTGCGCGGATTGGCGGCGAACTCCGCGCGCGTCAGTCCGGAGTAGGTGACTTTGCTGTCCTCGGCAAACCTGGATGCGCGCAAGCTGAACACGTGCTCGCCGCGATCCCACTCCGCCTTGCCATACAGATCGGTCAGGCCAAGGTCTTGGTTTTCCCGAGAGCCGTTGCTCTCGGTGCGATTGGCGTGCAACAGAACTCTGCCCCCGAGGCCCGGGCCTCCCGCGAACGCGTCGATCTCACGATAACCGTCGCTGCCGCCAGAGATCGTCGCCCGGCCCGTCGGATTCTCCGGTGCTGCGGGCGTGATGTAGTTGATCACGCCTCCCACGGTCTGAGGGCCGAACTTGATCTGCGACGCGCCTTTCAGGACCTCGATCCGCGCGAAGCGATCAATCGGCGGATGATAATAAGCCGCGTTGTCGCCGTAGGGCGCGTAGCCCAGCGGAATTCCGTCCTCCAGCAGCAACACCTTTGTCGAACGGATCGGATTGAGGCCGCGGATTCCGATGTTGGGACGAATGCCGAGGCCTTCCTCTTCGCGGGCGAGGACGCCGGGGACCTGACGTAGGGCCTCGACGGTCGTGAAGACCCTCGATCGATTCAGATCCTCCTCCGACACGATCGTTCCTGAACCGCCAATGGATTTCAGACGGTCGAGCGTGCCGATCACGATGATCTCGTCGATCCTGGCTTGGGCTTGGGCTTTGGCATCGATCGGATCAAGCCCGGCCGCGACTGCCGTCGTGAGCACCACAGCCGTAACAAAGCGGTTCGCGGGAAGTTGACGCTTTCCCAAAACTCTCATTCATTTACTCCTTCGCATATTGCGAATGATTATTAATTGCAATTGATGCGGTTATAGATCAGGCCTCATCTAAATGCAAATGATTATCATTATCATCTAGAGAGCCTTATGGGGTTAACGTGAATAGGGCGATCGGGCCGGCTCTTTCCGCGAGAAATGAGGTTTTGGGGACAGCGGTTTTGTCCGCCCCGTCGGTTTCAGTGCAAAAGACCCTGCTTTACCGGGCGATTCAGCAAGCTGCCGACAGCTCTCCTACCGAGATCAAGAAGCGGTGTCGTACTGGGGGTCCCCCCAGCATACGAAGTAAGGCGGGTCAGCGAAGCCGGGAAGGCGCTGCAAACGCGAGTCACCCATTCGTGCTGTTACTTGAAAGCGAACCGCTATAGGCGGATGAGGTAATTGGGAAGGACATGTGGTTTCATTGCATGCCCTTCCGATGGTGCGACAGCGAATCAGGACAATCACTCCTCATGCATCGCACGCTCCTAGCGCCCACGGCTCCGGCGAGACAGCAGACGGCGTGTTGAGGCATAGCAGCAATCGCGTGCGGCCAGTGCCGGCGATCGGCGGCGAACGGTGGACGATTCCGCTGCCCTCTCCGGCGCAGCTTCCCTTGAAAATCGCCACGTCATGAATGAGGAGGCGCTCTACTGGTCCTTCGAACTGCTTCTGCTGGCGCAAGGCCTGCCCAGCGTGGATCGGCTGCACCCACTCGGTCGTGGCGCCACGGTAGGTCGTCAGCAGACGTGCCTCCACGCAGTCGCGGTGGAACTTCCAGCAGGCATCGTTGCTGACGCGCTCCAGCCGAACATCAACGAGATCACTTTGAGTAATTCTGGCGAACGCCGAGACGAGTTCGTCGACATCGCTAAACAGCAGATTCCGTATGTCTCCCTGAGGCACGCCACACTTGTCAAAGTGAGGAACCGCCGCACGCCGGAAATCGCCGGGCCGGACAAGAATGCGCAGGTCGGGAAGACACGAATCATCCAGTCG
>VGEM01000357.1 GCA_016869315.1 Alphaproteobacteria bacterium
GGAACACGGCCGCACCATCGTGATCGTCGGCGATACTGGCTTGGTTCGAGTCGAGCAACGCCTTGATGGCGGCCGGATCGTCGCTCGAAATCCAGCGCGCGGTAAACAATTCGGCCTGCTCGAATTTGACCGGCACATCGTATTCGGTGCGGATTCGGTCAGCGAGCACGTCGAACTGCAGCGAACCGACCACGCCGACGATCCAATCCGTGCCGAGACGCGGACGGAATACGCTCGCGGCCCCCTCTTCCGCCAATTGTTCGAGTGCGCGGCCGAGATGCTTGGCCCGCAACGGGTCTTCGGGCCGAACAGTCTGAAGGAGCTCGGGGGCGAAGCTTGGAATGCCGACAACGTGCAATGTTTCGCCTTCGGTCAGCGTATCGCCGATCCGCAAATTGCCGTGGTTGGGAACGCCGATGATGTCGCCCGGCCATGCTTCGTCAGCAGTGGCACGATCTTGCGCCAAGAACAGAAGCGGATTGTGAATCGTCATCTGCTTGCCGGAGCGGACATGCAGCATTTTCTGGCCGCGCTTGAAGTGCCCTGACGCCATCCGCACGAAGGCGATGCGGTCGCGATGCTTGGGGTCCATATTGGCCTGAATCTTGAAGACAAACCCGGACACCTTGGGCTCGGTAGGCGCGACTTCGCGCTCCGCGGTTTTTTGCGGGCGCGGTGACGGCGCCTCGGCCGCCAGACCATCCAGCAGTTCGCGAACGCCGAAATTATTGAGAGCACTGCCGAAATATACCGGCGAGAGGTGCCCTTCCAAGTACGCCTGACGATCGAACGGTTTGCACAGCCCACGGGCCATCTCGACTTCCTCGCGAAGTTTCTTCACGGCATCGGCCGGCAGCAGCTCATCGAGCTTGGGATCGTCGAGACCCTTGCACTCGGTGCCTTCGTCGATCCGCTCGCCCTTTGTGCGGGCCATCAGAATCAGGCGATCCTTCAGCAGGTCGTAGCAGCCGAGAAAACTCCGGCCCATGCCGATCGGCCAGCTGACGGGCGCGACATCCAGCGCAAGGCGTTCTTCGATCTCTTGGAGCAACGAAAACGGTTCCTGGCCTTCACGGTCGAGCTTGTTGATGAAGGTGACGATCGGCATGTCGCGCAGACGGCAAACCTCGAACAGTTTCAACGTCTGGGCTTCGATCCCCTTGGCGCAATCGAGCACCATGACCGCGGAATCAACCGCTGTCAGCGTGCGGTAGGTATCCTCGCTGAAGTCCTGGTGGCCCGGCGTATCGAGCAGATTGAAAGTGTGGTCGGCGTAGTCGTAGGTCATCACCGAGGAAGCCACCGAAATACCGCGTTCCTGTTCCACCTTCATCCAGTCCGAGCGCGCGCGTCGCCGATCGCCACGGGCCTTGACCGCGCCGGCAAGCTGAATCGCGCCGCCGAACAACAGCAGCTTTTCCGTCAATGTGGTCTTGCCGGCATCAGGATGCGAAATGATCGCAAACGTGCGCCGACGCGCCACTTGGGTAGCAATGGCGTTCAACGTCGAAGTCCTTCGTATAGCCGCCCCGCAGAGCGGCGCCTTTAACCGCCGATCTTGGCCTGAATGTTCGAGCTTGAAGTCGTGTGCTCGAATTTCAGCTTCTGATTCGGCCGGGCGTAATGGAACGAACCATGGGCCATCAGCGCCGACTCATGGAAGCCGGACAGGATCAATTTCAGCTTGCCGGGGTATTCGCACATATCGCCGATGCAGAAAATACCCTTAACGCTGGTCTCGAAGTTCTCGGTCGAGACCGGGATCTTATTGCTGTCGATATTGATGCCCCAATTGGCGATCGGGCCCAACTTCATGGTCAGGCCATAGAACGGCAGGAACACATCCGTAGGCACGTCGTATTCGCCCTTCTCGGCGTTTTTCAGCGTGACGGACTTGAGCACACCGCCATCGCCATTGAGCCTGACGATATCGCCAATATTGAGAGCGACCTTGCCCTCCTTTACCAGCGCGTACATCTGATCGACGGTCGCCTGCATGCCACGGAAGTCGTTGCGGCGATGGACCAGCGACATGCCGCTGACGATCGGATTGAGGTTCACGGTCCAATCGAGCGCGGAGTCGCCGCCGCCAGCGATCATCACGTTCTTGCCGCGGAAGTGTTCCATCTTGCGGACGGAGTAAAACACCGACTTGTTCTCGAATTCCTCGAGGCGCTCAAGCTTCGGCTTCTTTGGCGTAAAGCTGCCGCCGCCGCCGGCGATACAAACGACCGGCGCTTCGATCACCTCGCCCAGGTCGAGAGAGACGCGGAAGTGACCGTTCTCCAATTTCTCAAGCTTGTCGGCCATACGCGACAGATGCATGACGGGTTTGAACGGTGCGATCTGCGCCATCAAATCCTGAACCAGCTCGGCGCCGGTAATCTTGACCCGGCTCGGAATGTCGAGAATCAGTTTCTCGGGATACAGCTCGGCGCACTGGCCGCCGGGGCGGTCGAGAATGTCGACGACGTGCGCGCTCAAACCCAAGAGACCAAGTTCGAATACGGCAAAAAGACCAACCGGCCCTGCGCCGATGATGATGACGTCGGTCTTTTGAACCCCAGCTTCAGACATGTTCTATCCCCTAACCCAGCGTTTTTCTCGTTGTTGGTGAGCCGGCGCTCCGGCTTAAGCCGTGCGCGGCCGCCCCGATAGAAACTCCGCCCATTGCTGCAGCGTATCGAGGTCGGTGAGGACGGCAGTGTCGTCAAATTCGACCTCGTAAACAAGCGATTCGTTGGCTGCAATCAGGTGGCGCGCACCGACGTCGCCCGTCACGCTTTTCATCTCGTCAAAGAACCTTCGTGCCCACAAGACCGGATTCCCTCGCTTCCCATGATGGACCGGCACCCCGATTGCGCGACCCGATGCCGGATCGAAGCCTCGGGCGAGAGTAGCAATGTGGGCCGACGTCACGGCCGGCATATCGCCAAGGCACATGATGGCGGCCGTGCAGTCGGCCGGGACGGCTTCAAGCCCAGACTTTAGCGACGCCGATAACCCGTCATCGAAACGCGGATTGTGGACAAATTTGACGTCGAGGCCGGCGAGTTGGGCCCTGAGTTCGTCCGCCTGATATCCGGTAACGACGATCACCGAACCAACCCCGGCACCGATCACCGTCTCAACGGTCCGGCGAATCAGGGCAACGCCCTCGATCGGCATGAGCAGCTTGTTGAAACTTCCCATCCGCCGCGACTGTCCGGCGGCGAGCACAATCGCCGCCATCTTGGGCGCGGCCGCCGTGCGCGCCGGGCGAACGGCACTGTCGCGTGGCAATGGCCGGCTGGGAATATCGACCAACAGCCCACCAACTCCCATCGCCATGATTTCGGCCCGGGTGGGGAACTGGCCAGCCGCGACGCGCTGCATGATCCAGTCGAAACCGTTCAGTTTGGGCGAGCGGGCGCAGCCCGGAAGGATGACCACGGGAATACGACCGACACGCCCCAGCACCAAGAGGTTTCCGGGGTCGACCGGCATGCCGACGTGTTCGATCGTTCCCCCGGCGGCAACCACCGCTGCCGGCACGACGTCGTGCCGGTCCACGGTGGCCGACGCAGGTGAGATGAGAATCAAATCGGTGCCGGTCTTCACGGCCTCGACGACCTGACCGGCAACGTCGCTGTCGTCGTGGCGGCAGCGAAGCGGCGGCGACATCGTCATCGCGACGGCCTTGACCCGACTTTGCGTGAGCGCTTCGGTCGAGGCGACAACCGAATCCTTGAGGCCCGGCAACATCGTACTGATCAGCGTGGCACGCCCACCGGAATAGGGTGTGACTGACACAGCGCCAGCGGCAAGCGCCTGCTCGACGCGGGCAAGGGTCTCCGACGCGACGGCAAACGGAATGATCTTGATCGTCGCGATTGCCTGCCCCGCTTTGACTGCAG
>VGEM01000358.1 GCA_016869315.1 Alphaproteobacteria bacterium
CGTGGCCCCAGAGATGTATCTGTTAAAAAAGGTATCGTCCGTGATTTCACGCGCATGTGCCGCTGTGCTTGCGCTTACCGTTCTTGTGGCGCCAACCGTCGGCTATGCCCAGATCGAGCAGGTGCTCGACTCGATCCGGGGCGAGGGCGCGGCCCGGGTCATCGTCAAGCTCAAGACCGGAGGTCTCGGTCCCTCTTGGGAGCGGGCGGCAACGGCGGCCGAGCAGCGTGCGGTGGTCGATCGCGCCGTTCGCACGCTCGAAGCCGAGATGGCGGGGAGCGGCATGGCCGTCGAAACCCGCTTCACCACACTGCCCTTCGTCGGCATGACGGTTGATGAGCGGCAGGCGCTTGACTTGCTGACCGCCGACGGTGTCGCAGGCGTGTTTCTGAATCGGATTGAGCGCAAGGCACAAGCCTTGACCGCCCGTGAAACCCGCGCGTTGACAAGTTCTCTGCCCACGATCGATCTCGCCGAGGCCTGGGCAGCCGGCTACGAGGGCAAGGACCTGACGATCGCCGTCATCGACGGCGGCTTTCGCACGACACACCCGATGCTGAAAGACAAAGCGGTCGGCGATGCGTGTTTCTCGGATCAAGATCCAGCGAGCAAGACCGCAACCCAATGCCCAAGTGGCCGCACGCCAGAGATCGGTCCCGGAGCTGCATCGAATTGCTCGGCACTCTCCGATCGATGCGACCACGGCACTCATGTCGCTTCAATTGCCGTCGGCAACGACGGCGTCGCGAACTATGGTGTCGCGCGCGGTGCCAAGTTCATGCCAATCGATGTCTTTTCGCAGGTCAGTGACGCCGATGACTGCAGTCCCGATCCGGCTCCGTGCCAGCTGACCGATTCATTGAGTGTTTTGAAAGCGCTCGATTACGTCAACGAGAAAGCCGCGGAGTTCAAAATCGCCGTGGTCAATCTCAGCATCGGCGGCGGCGCGCACAGTGGCGCATGCGACACCGACCCGCGCCGTGAAGTCATCGAGATGCTACGCAAGAAAGGTATTGCCGTTGTCGCATCGGCCGGCAACGAAGCTCTGACCGGCAGGATCAACGCGCCCGCTTGTATCACGCAGGCAATCGCCGTAGGCGCCACCAACGACGGCACGACCGTCGCAGCGTTCTCGAATTTCGCTTCCCACGTCGATTTGATGGCGCCGGGGGTTTCGATCCGTGCCGCTTCGGGCCGTAACGATGGGCTGATCACCTTGCAAGGAACGTCCATGTCTGCGCCGCACGTGGCGGGCGCCATCGCTGTGGTCAAGTCTGCATCGCCGGGGTCTTCAATCGACGAGATCGAACGCGCGCTCAAGGTAACTGGCGTCAAGACGACGCGCGGCGATTCTGGAATAATCGTTCCGAAGATCCAAGTGAACCGCTCGATTCTCAGATTGCAGGGGCGCGATCGGCGCGAATTCGCCAACGTCCTATCGGCGACGGCCGGCAGCAACACGGCAAGCGAATCGTTTCTGCGCTTCAACAACGCGTCAAATCAGGCTGGTACCGTTACGCTGTCGCTGCGCGACTCCGAATCTGGCCGATCGGTTGGAAACTGGACGAGCCCGACCGTCCCAGGCAATGGCACAATTCAGGTGGGTCTCGGCGCCCTTGAGAAAGAACTTCGCGCTGCCGGTTCCAATACGCCGGTTGCGACCGCCGCGCGCGGGTTCGTTAACCTGCAAATCGCCAGCACGTTTCCTGGCTACATGCAGCACGTCGTATGGGCCAAAGGCATCGGGGTCCTTGCCAATTTGTCGTCGTGCAACGATGGCTTCGCCAAGGACAATGCGTCGTTGATGTACGTCCACACGTCCACCCTGGCTGAATATCCGTCGCGTATTCGAATCGCCAATTCCGGCGGCGTCGCCGATAGCGCCCAGCTCAACTTCTATAACGTCGCCAACGGCCGCCTGATCGGCACACTCAATACACCGTCGATTCCCGCCGGCGGATCGATCGAGATGACGGTTCAGATATTGGAGTCAATGCTTCCGGAGCTCGCGGCAGTCGTCGAAGGCGGCGCCACACACGTCAATATCAGGCTCGACGGTTTCACCGGATACCTCCAGCACGTTGTGCAAAATTCTCGCGCCGGCGCATTGCTCGACATGACGCCCAAGTGCGCGCTGGGGCCAGGCGAGTAAAGTCGCCTCCGCTCATTGACCCCTGTCAAGTCGCGCGTTTCTGCGTCGCGCTAGCTTTTCGGCGTACAGCCTGGGAGGCCAGTCGTGAAGACCTAATACCAACCCACGCGGTGACTGACTTGCGGGGGACTCCCAAGACGGTCGCGTCGTGATTCAAGGTGGCAAACCTGGAAGGAGGTTTGCCATGGCCCGGCCGATCGAAGTTGCGAAGACCCATACGAGCGCTGAATTGCGAAGATTGGCACGTCGAAGCGCGGACGGCCTTCAATCGTCCCGACTGCTGGCGTTGGCGGCAGTGCTTGATGGGGCGTCGCGGACGGAGGCCGCGACGGCGAACGGGATGGACCGCCAGACGCTTCGGGATTGGGTGCATCGGTTCAATGAGGAAGGTCCCGACGGCCTGATCTCCCGCATGGCGCCCGGCCCGACGCCGAAGTTGACCAAGACGCAGATGACCAAATTCGCACAGGTCGTGAAAGACGGCCCGATCGCTGCGATCCACGGCGTGGTCCGCTGGCGGGCTATCGACTTGGTGAACTGGATCTACGAAGAGTTCGGCATCTCGGTATCGGATCAGACGGTGTACCGGATGCTCGACAAGCTTGGCTATGCTCACGTCAGCGCACGGCCCCAGGCTTACCGCCAGAACGAGGAAGCCATCGTGGATTTAAAAAAACTTCGGCGCGCGCGTGGCGGAAGTCCGCGCCAAAGTCGGCCCGACAACGCCGCTCGAGGTCTGGTTCCAGGATGAGATGAGGGTCGGCCAGAAGAACAAGCTGACCTATGTGTGGGCACCCAAGGGCACGCGGCCTCGCCTGACGCACGACCAGCGGACGCAATCGGCCTATGTCTTTGGCGCCGTTTGCCCAGAGCGGGGCGAAGGAGCAGCCCTGGTCCTGCCCGACTGCAACACCGCGATGATGCAGCTCCATCTCGACGAAATCTCTCGCCACGTCGCGCCCGGGGCGCACGCCATCCTGATCTGCGATCAGGCGGGCTGGCACACGACCAGGGCCCTGATCATGCCCAGAAACATCACCATCCTTCTGCTTCCGCCGCGGTCCCCGGAACTCAACCCCGAGGAAAACATCTGGCAGTTCATCCGCCAGAACTGGCTCTCGAACAGGGTTTTCAAGACCTACGACGACATCGTCGCCCTATCCTGTGAGGCTTGGAACAAACTCACCGCCCAGCCCTGGCGCATCATGTCTATCGCGCTCCGCGATTGGGCCACCATCGGTCAGCATCAATGAGGGTTGGTATAACCTGTTGAAATAACGAAATTAAAACGTTCGGAGTCATGACTAATTGCGGTTCTTTGGGTGGTAATCGCGGTTTGGCATCATGTCGAGACCAATGGCGACGCGGTTCGACATATTGAAGAAGCCGATCGTATCGGCGAGGTCGAAAATTTCCGTATCGGTCAGCCCTGCCTTTCTGAGCGCGGTCCGATCCGTGTCGTCGACCGTGGCCGGCGCGACCGTGAGTTTATGGGCAAAATCGAGCATCGCCCGCTGGCGTTTGGGCAAATCGGCGACCCGGTAGTTGCAGACCAGCATCTCGCCCAATTCGGGGTCGCCCGACAGCTCGCGCACCGCCTGGCCATGGGCTACCAGACAATAATAGCAATGGTTGGCCGACGACACGACCACCGCCACCATCTCGCGCTCGAGCTTCGAAAGCTTGCTCTCGCCCAGCATTAATTCATTGTAGAAGGAGACGAAGGTCTTGAGCTTGGCGGGC
>VGEM01000359.1 GCA_016869315.1 Alphaproteobacteria bacterium
GAATTTAAACCCAATCGGGTGTTTGCTTTTCCGAAATCTGCAGTCTGCTTCCACGGCGTAGAACCAGTTGCCGCCGGTATCCGGCGCGATTTACTGCTGTTTGATGTTTACTTGAAAGCGCCATAGAGCCCCAAGCAGCTTGATAAGCGCCGTACCAAAGGCCAATTTCTGATTTGAGCATTGATCCTTTTCGGGGTACCAAATAGAGGCTCCAAGTTATCGCTGTATTCAACCATCTGAATTTCGTCGCAGGATCGCTCCATGCGCTCACAATTTCTTCTGGTTCCGGCGGCGATCATCGCCAGTGTGTCCGCGCATGCGGAAGACTACATGACCATCGAAGAAGCCCAACAGGCGATCTTCCCGGGCGCAACGTTCAAGCCGGCCGACTTCACCATGAGCGAAGATCAGGTCGACGCCTTGATAAAGGCAACGAATGCCACCGTATTCCGCTCGCGGGTTAAGGCCTGGAAGGTTTCGACCGGAGGCTGGTTTTTCCTCGACCAGGTCCCCGGGCGCGATGACCGTATTACCTATGCGATCGGGATCAACGAAGACGGTTCGATCAAGTCGATCGAAGTTCTGGTCTGTCTCGCCGGTTGGAGTGGGGTGCGAGATTCCGAATGGCGCAGGCAGTTCGAAGGTAAGCTCCATCGCGCCAGCGCCAATCTCCTGAGCGAGATTGCCAACATTTCCGGTACGACCCTGTCGGTCGAACACATCGTCGAAGGCGTGACACGAATGCTCGCGACACACGCCATGTACGCCAACGGCAAGACCGGTTGATCGTACAAACCGATCGGGCGCAGCCCCATCTTGGGACCCTCGTTTCGATCCGCGTCGGCGGGATGCCGGCGGCCGACGCCAATCCATTGATTAACGGGGCTTTTGACCGCGTTGCCGCTATTCAACGACTGATGAGCTTTCATGACCGCGACAGCGATCTGTCACGCCTCAATCGCGATGCGTCGGCGGCGCCGGTTCGGGTCGATCCGCGGACCTATGAAGTGATTGCCCGCTCACTCGATTTTTCCGCGAAAAGCAGCGGCATCTTCGATGTGACGATTGGCGGGCAGCTGGCGCGCTGGGGCTATCTGCCGCGCGAGCACTTGGATGGACTTCCATCCCATGAGGCCTGTTGGCGCGATATCGAGTTGCTCGACGACAATCGGATCCGATTTCACCGTCCGATGTGGATTGATCTTGGTGGCATCGCCAAGGGCTATGCCGTCGATACTGCCGTCGATTACTTGCTGGCTGCGGGTGCTCCGCAGGTCCTGGTCAATGCCGGCGGCGATCTTCGCGTTGCGGGAGCGATTTCCGAACGCATTTTTCTGCGCACGTCCGCAGAGGCCGCGGGCGGCATGGTGCCGGCGGTCGACCTCACCGACGCCGCCATGGCCAGTTCCAGTGGCCGAGAGCATGTTCGGATAGTGGACGGACGCGAAGTTGGACCGCATCTCGACGGCAAGACCCGCGCCTCTACCGGTCTGAAGGCCTTTGTCTCTGTCGTTGCAGATCGCTGCATCTCGGCCGATGCACTCACAAAGATCGTGCTTGCCAAAGGGCAAAGGTCAAACTCTATTCTCAAGCTCTATGACGCCGTCGCCTATTTTCATGGGGAAGAGGGCGGCTGGCGAACGATGGGGATGTCGACTTGAAAATCAAGGCTCCTCCGGCACGGGGCACCGTCGGCCGGCTGCCGTATGGCCGCCGAATGACGATATATGTCGCGAGCGGTGTCTGCTGGCTGACGGGCGTGTTATGGGTGCTGTTCGACTATTTCGTTCGAATCGAGGACGATTTCGGGTTTGACGGACCCCACCCGCTGCAGAAAACCTGGCTGGTTCTGCACGCGGCCGTCTCGTTCTGGGCGATCTGGTTGTTCGGTGTGCTGTGGCCCAACCACGTCAAGAAGGGCTGGACCCAAAAGGCTCGTCGTCCGACCGGCGGCACCTTGTTTGGCCTCACCGCCTGGCTGACGATTACCGGATTTGCGCTGTATTATATCGGCAGTGACAGTACCCGAGAGCTGACCTCGCTGTCGCACTGGATTGTGGGCGTTCTAACAATTGTCGTGTTCCTGATTCACCTATTGACCCGTGCGTTGCCGTTCGACGAGGCGGCACGCAAGAAACCCGCAGAGTGAGGGAGGATGCAATGAATCGGTTGTTTCGTGCTTCGATCTTTTCCGTGGTTGTATGCGGCGCCGGAGCCGCCGCTGCCGAAGATGCCGCGTCGGTAACCCGACACGGCTTTTGCATCCGTCGCGATGAAATGCGATGCGAGGAAGTGGCGCTGCCGGGCACCATGGTCGCGTTCGATCGTCTCATGAAGGACGAGCAAGGTAATCGTGTCGTGTGGTACTTCACCGACCAGGAAGTCTCGGACAATTCCGTGCTGGTTCACGTGCTCGAAGCCGAGGACTCGGATACCGATATGGTGATCAAACCCGATCCCTCGGTTGCCAAGGATGCAAAGAAGCTTGATTCGCAACTCAAGAAGATCGGCAAAAAATTTGCCGGCCTCGGCGCGCTGCAGGTCGCGCCGTTCCGCGGCGAGAAAAGCGAGTCCTATCGCATTTTCACGACGCTCAAAGTCGAGGGGCCAGGCAACTTTTCGGGGCGCGTTGTCGACATGAGCGGCAACAATGTGCCGATCAGCGATAAGACAACCTTCAGCGTGTTTCGTCGGCCGGGATAGTCGTGGTTAGGCACTGATCGCTTCAAATCCGGCGCGCATCGCCGCGAACTGGGCTTCGACTTCAGCGCGATTTTCGGTGTGGGTAAAGATGAAGTGCTGATTGGCGGCGATACCCTTCAGCACGATGCGGCCAACCTCGACGGGTTCGATATAGCGCCAGGCTTGTGCTTTCACCGTGTCGCCGCGCGCCGCCGCCAATCCAGCGCGCGCGGGGCGTTGGCGGATCGTTGTTTCTCCGAGTGATGTTCTGACGGCGCCTGGGCAGAGAACCGAAACGCCGATTCCGAATGCCGCAAGTTCTGCTCGGGCCGCGCCGCTTAGTCCCACGACGGCGTGCTTCGAGGCCATGTATTCGGCGAAGCGTGGTAATGGAACAAGGCCGCCAATCGACGATGTGTTGACGATGTGTCCTCGGTTCCGGGATTTCATTCGGGGGATCGAGCATTGCAGGCCGTGCACCACGCCGTAGAGATTGATGTCGGTCAGCCAGCGCCATTCGGCAATGGGGATCTCCTCGACCGGGCGGGTTAACCCTGCGACGCCGGCGTTGTTGCAGAGGATATCGATTGGTCCCAATAACTGCTCAGCCTGTGCGGTGGCCTGGTCCCACTGCGCGCGGTCGGCGACATTCAACGTTAAGGGCAGGACCGGGCCGTGCGATTGGAGGCTCGCTGCCGCCTGAGCCAGGGACGAATCGTCGACGTCGGCGATCGCGACCTTGATGCCGGCACCCAGGAAAGCCTCAGCCATGCCGCGGCCAATTCCGCTGGCGCCACCGGTAATGAATGCAACTTGACCCCTGAAATCCATGAATCGGCTCCTTGTCCACAGGCATGACAGCCGCTCTGACACGGTTTGGCAACGCCTATAGACCCGTTAGACTGGGGCCTGTTTTCAGACAGGGAGGCTATGGTGAAAACAATTGCTCGAATTTCGATGTTGATGGTTTTCGGTGCTTTGGCAATAACCGCCGCGCCAGCTCAGGCCCAGAACCCACCGCACAATCCGGCTATGCGTGATGCGTGCGCGAACGACATCAAGACCCTCTGCGGCGATGCCAAGCCGGGCCAGCCGACAATGGCCTGCATGATGAAGAACCGCGATAAGACGTCAGACGGCTGCAAGGCGGCGATGGCGGCCATGCGTGGCGGTGGCGCTGGCGGTATGGGCGGAATGGCCGG
>VGEM01000360.1 GCA_016869315.1 Alphaproteobacteria bacterium
CAATCTCGATTTCCGCAAGGGCGAACACAAGCAACCGGCGTTTCTGGCCATAAACCCCGCCGGCAAGATGCCGGCGCTGGTCGAAGGCGACGTGGTGATGAGCGAGTCCCTCGCCATCAATCTATACATCGCACAAGTGCATTCGAACGGGAAACTTTGGCCAACCGATGCCAAAGCCCGGGCCAAGTGTTTGCAGTGGTCGATGTGGGCCGGCGCCGAACTGGAGCCGATCGCCTATGGTCGGCTGCGCGAAGTGATGTTCAAGAAAGAGGCCGAGCGCGATCAGAAGCTTCTCGCCGACCTTGCCGAAAAGGCGAAGCCGCACATGGATGTCCTTGAGACTACGCTTAAGGGTTCTGCGTTTCTCGCAGGGCCCACGTTCACGGTCGCCGATCTCAATACAGCTTGTGTGGTCGAATATCTGGTGAGGGCAAACTTCGATCTTTCGCCATGGCCCAAGACGGCCGCCTGGTTCAAGATGGTAAGTGAGCGTCCGGCCAACAAGAAGATTCAAGACCTCCGTGCCACCGCTACGAAAGCCGCCGCCTAAGCGAATGATAGGCCTTATGTGCCGAGCTCAACTTAACTAAGGAGAACCTCCATGCCCATGTCCCGTCGCGCGATGATCGTCACCGGGGTTGCCGCGGCCGGAGGCCTTGGCATTGCCTGGTGGTTGTCGGGGTTCGATGACGGTGACTCGCGCGCCAAATTCGCTGCGACCACACCCGACAAATTCATCCTCAATGCCTATGTGAAGATCGCCCGCGACGGTCGCGTCACGGTCGCCATGCCGATGGCCGAGATCGGGCAGGGGGTGGCGACGGCCGTGCCGATGCTGGTGGCGGAAGAGCTCGACGCCGACTGGTCGCAGGTTGGCTACGAAATGGCGCCGCTTGACAAGGATTATGGCAGCTATGTCATCGCCGAAGCCGTGCCGCTGATCTTCATGAGTCCGGGCACGCTGGCCAACGTCACGCGGTGGGCGCTCTACAAGATATCCCCGCTGATCGGGATGACTTTCACCGGCGGATCGTCGGCGATCATCGGAAATTATACGCATCTCCGCATGGTCGGCGCCGCCGCGCGCGAGATGCTCAAGGCGGCCGCCGCCGAGGCGTGGAAAGTCCCAGTTAGCGAACTGACGACAGCCAAGGGCCGCGTCTTGCACGCTGCATCGAACCGATCCGCCGGCTACGGCGAGCTGGCCGACGCAGCGGCCCAACTGTCGCCCCCGTCCGATCCGCCGCTCAAAGACCCCAAAGATTTCACCATCCTGACCAAGCCGCTCGGACGTCTCGATACGCCCGAGAAGGTCGATGGTTCCGCTCGCTACGGCATCGACGTCAAACTGCCGAATATGGTCTACGCCGCCATCCGCCATGCGCCGGTGTTTGGGTCCAAAGTCACGTCGTTCGACCCGGCGTCGGTCAAATCGCGAAAGGGCGTGATCGACGTCCTGCGCGCCGGCGACGAATGCGTCGCCGTGGTGGCGGAAAGCACCTGGATCGCCGAGCAGGCGGTGCGTGCGCTTGACGTGACGTTCGAAACGCCTTCGGGCGCTCTGGTCGATAGCGACACCCTCACCAATGACTACCGCACCAAGTTCGACGCGCCCGAACCGGCTGAACTGCATGCGGTTGGCGATGCCGTCGCCGCGTTTGGCGCGGCCGCCAAGACGCTCGAAGCCGACTACGAGACGCCCTATCTCGCGCACTTCTGCATGGAGCCGATGAACGCGACGGCGGTGTATGAGCCTGCGGCTTCGGGCAAGCCCGAAGAGGCGAAGCTGACCATCTGGCCGCCAAGCCAGTCGATGACCTCGACCCAATGGGGCGCTGCCAAGATCGCCGGCGTGCCGGACGCCAATGTCAATGTGCACAACGTGCTCTCGGGCGGCGGCTTTGGCCGGCGCGCCGACATGGATTTCATTCGCCAGGTTGTGCGGATTGCGATGCAGTTGCCGAACCGGCCGGTGAAACTGACCTGGTCGCGCGAGCAGGATGTGCGACACGACACTTATCGGCCGGCCGGCGTCGCGCGCTTCAAGGGTGCGCTCGACAGGGACGGAAATCTGACCGCGCTCGACTTCTTGATCGTCGCCAAAACCGTGTCCTACGACTTCGGCACCCGCAACGATTCCGGTTTTCAGACGGACCCGCGCGAAGATTCCGGCATGGTCGGGCCCATGAACGCGACTCCCTATGCCGTTCCCAACATGCGGCTCGCCTCGCAGCCGCAGGACAATCTGGTGCCCTCGGGCAACTGGCGCAGCGTTGCGATGTCGCATAACGGATTCTATCAGGAAAGCTTTATTGACGAGCTTGCCGTTGCCGCCGGCAAGGATCCGGTCGAGTTTCGGCGCGCGCTGCTGAAAGACAAACCGAAGCATCTCGCCGCGCTCAATGCGGTCGCCGAGAAAGCCGGCTGGGGTACGCCGATGGCGCCGGGCCGCGGCCGCGGTGTCGCGTTACTGGACGTCTTCAACAGCATCGTTGGCCAAGTGGTCGATGTGACCGTTGGCGCCGCCGGCGAGATCGCCGTGGATCGGGTTGTGTCGGTGGTTGACCCGCATACCGTGGTCAATCCCAATATCATCGAAGCGCAGATTGAAAGTGCGGTTCACGATGGCCTCTCGGCGGCGCTCTATGGCAAGGTCGACGTCAAAGGCGGGCAGGTTGTGAACGCCAATTTCGACGACTATCGCATGATGAAACTCGCCGACGCGCCGACCGCGGTCGAGACGTACGTGATGCCCTCGGGCGGTCATCCCGGCGGCATCGGCGAAGTGGGATTGCCCGGCGTCGCGCCGGCGCTTTGCAACGCGATCTTTGCCGCCACCGGCAATCGCATCCGCAAACTGCCGCTGGTGCCGGCGGCGGGGAGTCGGCAGGCGTAAGAATCAAAACGCTGGTTTTGCGGCTGACGATATCTTCATCGCGCCCGCCAGCAGTTCGTGCGACTTGAGCCGCGCCGCGTGATCGAAGATCGGCATCGCGACCATCAGCTCGTCGACGCCGGTGCGGGCGACGAAAGCGTCGATCTCGCGTTTGACCGTGTCCGGCGCGCCGACGAACGAACAGCTCAGCATGCGCGAGACATGGGCCTTTTCCGTCGGATTCCAGAACGCCTCGATGTCGTCGAGCGGCGGCGACATCTGGCTGCGGGCGCCGCGGATCAGATTGGTGAAACCCTGCTGGATCGACGTGAACAGCCGCTTCGCTTCGGCGTCGGTCTCGGCAACCACAACGTTGGCCCCCGCCATGGCATAGGAGGTGTCGCGTTGTGTCGACGGTTTGAACGTCTCTCGATAGATCGCGAGCGCCTGCATCAGCTCATCGGGCGCGAAGTGCGAGGCGAACGCATATGGCAGACCCAGCGCCGCCGCGAGCTGAGCGCCAAACAGGCTCGAACCCAAAATCCACAACGGCACCTTGAGGCCGGTGCCCGGCACGGCCTGAACCGCCTGGCCCGGCTGCAAGGGCGCGAACAGGGCCTGTAGTTCCAGCACGTCCTGTGGAAATCGCTCGGCGGTGACGGAGTCACGCCGCAGTGCGCGCAGGGTGCGGAGATCGGTGCCCGGTGCCCGGCCAAGGCCGAGATCGATCCGCCCCGGATAGAGCGATTCAAGCGTGCCGAACTGCTCAGCGATCACCATCGGCGAGTGGTTGGGCAGCATGATACCGCCCGAACCGACCCTGATCGTCTTGGTTCCGCCGGCGACGTAGCCGATCACCACCGACGTGGCGGCGCTCGCGATCCCGATCATGTTGTGGTGCTCGGCCAGCCAGAAGCGGTGATAGCCCCAGCGCTCGGCATGTTGTGCCAGATCGAGCGAGCGATGCAGCGCATCGGCCGGTGTCGAGCCCTTTGGAA
>VGEM01000361.1 GCA_016869315.1 Alphaproteobacteria bacterium
CAGCAGCGCGTAGGCCGCCGCGGCGCTGCCGGTCAGTGCACTCAATCGCTCAATGAACACCCGTCGAGGAAGGGGCTTGTGCGTGTATTCGTCGTAGAGATTGATGATCGCCTGATCCATGATGCCCTCCTGCCGGAGACGTTATGGTGGAGACCACCGGCCGCCATGGTCAAGCGAATTCAAGAGGTGGCCCCTGAACCTGTCGCATCGCATGTTCGCTTGATCATAGGGTTTCGCTCGTGATGGCTCATCCACACCAATCCGTTGAACGATTGCCCGCCACCCTCAAGGCCGGCTGGGCGGTTGGCGCCGTCGGGCATGTCACCATGCTGATCGTGACCAACACGATGCTGTTATTCTTCCTGGTCAGTCATCTCGGCGTCGCGCCGGCAACCGCCGGCCTGATCCTCGCCGCGTCGCGATTCTACGACATGTTCGCCGACGTGCTGATGGGCCACATCAGCGACCGGACCCGTTCGCGTTGGGGTCGGCGGCGGCCGTGGATGGTGGTCGGCGCCATCGGCAGCGGCATCGGCTGCGTGCTCGCGTTTTGGGTGCCCGATTTCGAGCCGGGCCCGAGGCTCCTTGCCTATCTGGTGTTCGCTCAAATCGTTTACTTCACGTCGTACACCATCTTCACGGTCCCTTTCATGGCCATGCCGGCCGAGATGACGACCGACTACAACGAACGCACGTCGATCATGTCGTACCGGACGTTTTTCAGTGGCATCGCGGGACTGGTCGGCATGTCGCTGGCGCCGTCATTGGTGAAATTCTTTGGTGGCGGTCGCGCGGCATATGCCGAAATGGGGATCGTGATCGCAGTGATCGTGTCGGGCGCCATGCTGCTGGCGGTTTTTGGCACCCGCCGTGCCCGTTTCACCGAGCGCACTGAGACCAAGACCCGTTGGAAGGATTGGGTCGCGACGGCCCTGACCAATCGCCCCTTTGCCATGTTGTTCATGATCAAGTTTGTCGGCATCACCGGGATCGCCTGTGCTGCCGCCGTAGGGCTTTTTTTCCAAGGCTACATCACAGGGCGCGCCGAGCAGGGGCAGTCGATCCTGGGCGGTGTACAGCATGTTGTGACCATGGCGTCGATCCCGATGTGGCTTTGGATCTCGCGCGCGTTCGGAAAGCGCGCCGGATTGTTTCTGGCGACCGCTGTTTATTTTGTCGCGAACATTTCTTGGTGGGTGTCCGGACCGGAGGAATCGATGACCCTCTTTGTGGTTCGGGCGACGGGGCTTGGATTAGGCTATGCCGGCTTTCTGCTGATGACGCTGTCGATGCTGCCCGACACCATCGCTTACGACACCGGGCGTACGGGGCTCAAGCGCGAAGGCATTTATGCCGGGCTCTTCGCCTTTGTGGAAAAGGCGTCGTTCGTCGTCGCGCCGCTGATCGTAGGAAGTGTTCTCGGCACCTATGGTTTTGTGCAAAGCCGCGGCACGCTCGTGCCGCAGACCGAAGAGGGCCTGTTCGCCGTTAAGCTGTGCATGGCCGTAATCCCGGCAGGGTTGACGGTTGCCGTTGTGCCGTTCGTCGCCGCGTACAATCTCACCCGCGAGAAGCTTGAGGCGATGGAGGCCGTGTCAGCGAGATAAAAATGTCTTGATCAGAGCCGAGGCCTGCTCGGGCTGCTCGATGACCAGATAATGTCCGCATTGCTTGAGCACGCGCGTTTCGACGCTTGGCAGCATTTTGGCAATAGTCGCCATGCCGACACCGGATGCCGCGGGACTGAAGGGCGTCATGTTGTCTTCGTCGCCCGCAATCATCAGCACTGGCGCCTTGATCTTGGCAACCAAGGGCGTGAGATCGGTGCGTTCGATCGTCTCCGTCCCGGCAATCATGGCCTCCGGCGTGTTTTTGCTGAAAGCTGCGCGCATGGCGGCAAGCTGGTCCTGGGCGCCGGGACGTTCGTAGAAACCGCGCGCGAAGCCGGCGACCGACGTGAGATCGGCGACCGCCTCCATGCCCGAATCGCGCGCGGCGCGCTTCCAGGTGCCGCGCATCATCCGCGCCGCCTGGTCGTAGCGCGCCATGAAGCAGCTCAACACCAATCGATCGACAACCTCGGGATGGTTGGCCGCGGTACATAGCGCGATCATCGCGCCGAACGACGTGCCATGGATGTTGACCCGTTCGAAGCCCATGGCTCGAATCAACTCGGCGACCAGCGCGCCGTAGCCCTCCATGCCGCCTGGCCGCGGTTTGCCGGCCCCGGTGCTATCGCCGTATCCCGGCAAATCAAAGTCGATAACCTCGAAATCGCGCGCCGCAATCGGCGTCATCTTTTCGAAATTGCGATGACCGAAGGCCGAGCCATGAATTTGCAACAGCGGCTTCCCCGCCCCGGTCTTTTTGAACCAGATCGTCTCACCGCCCGGAAGTTTGACCTGCGCCATGAGCCCTCACCCGACTTTGCAGGCAGAAACGATATGGTGCACGTCCTTGGCCCGGTCCAGCTCCCAGACCGCTTCCAAGACTTTGTCGACGCGCGCACGCGCCATGACGCCCTCGGCCGCGGCATGAAACACCTGAGCCAGTTGCGTATCGCTTTGGGGATTGCCGGGCGTCCCCAGGAACGCGTCGGTATTGGCGCGTTCAGTGGTGCCGTCGGTGAATTTGACTTCAAGCCAGGCGCCTTCGAAGGTCTTGCGATTGGGATCGGCGACGAGATCAACCCTTGTCCTCAAATCGAGGATGGCCGTGTCGGTGTAGGCGGGCTCGGCCATCTCGGCCAGGGTGAACTTTCCGCGCAGCCAGGCAGCAGCCGTACAGAAACAAGTATCGAACCGCGCCGTCAGATCGCTGTTGGGAACGCCGAAGCGTTCCATGCGCTCGGTGCATATTTTCACGACAATCTCGGCGACCCCCACTGTCATACGCTCGACCACGCGGCCGTGGGCCTTGGGCAGCAATTGCAGCGCCAGCTCAACCGGTGCATGGGTAATCGTCTCGGTCGGCACAACTTTGTAGGTCTGTCCGAAAATGCGCCAGTCCTTGCCAAGACCGTCGAGCACGCTCGGGATTTTTTCTGCTTTTTCGTCAGAATGAGTCAGCAGCATGCCCTTGTCGCCCTCGAAGGCGGTGCGCGGCGCATCGAAACCGCGCGAGGCAAGTTCGTAGGCCGTCAGACCCGAACGCGCGGTCGCCCCCGTGATGTAGGACAACGTGTCGCTGCCGACCGAGACATAGTCGCCAAACGCCGTGCACATGGCGATACCGATGGCGTTTCGCATCTTGGTTTCGTCGAGGTCGTTGAGTAGCGCGCAGGCCGCCGCCGCGCCGACCCCGCCCGTGAGGCCCGCAGGAACGAGGCCGCGGAAATAACCGGTCGGCATCAGGATCGCGGCGATCGCGAGCTCGGCTTCCATGCCGAGCGCCAGCGCCGTCAGCACCTTGTGCCCGCTGTGGCCCCCGACTTCCGCGGCCGCCAGCACAGCCGGAAGCACAGCGGATGTCGCGTGCATGAAGCAAGGGATATAAGTGTCGTGAAAGTCGAGCACTTCGAACAAAGCGCCATTGATCATGCAGGCGTGGGCCGGCGACATTTCGGTTCCGATCCACAGCGCGTGAGCGCCCTTGCCGGGACCGTTGGCCATGGCCCAGTCGTGAATGATGCGGATGGTGCGATGATCCGCCGCCGCGACCGACGCCTTCAGTTGATTGAGCAGCAATCGCTTAGCTTCGTGAAGCACTTTGGGCGGAACGCCGCGCGCGGCTTGATCCTGTATAAAGCTGACGAGGCGTTCGGAAACCGAGGCTGTCATTTCGCCGCCCCATCGAGCGGCCCGCCCTTAGCCACGACGCCATACAGCCATTCAAGCAGCGCGGGCTCGGTTTGATTGAATCC
>VGEM01000362.1 GCA_016869315.1 Alphaproteobacteria bacterium
CGGAAGTCGGCGACCCGTTCGCGATACATATCGTAAAATCCGGGCATTTCCGTGGTCAGGCCCTTGCCGATCAGCGGGCTGACTTTGCATTCGTCGGCGAGGCGGTCCGTCTCGTCCCATTGCTGCGCGCGATATGCCGCCAGCATGGCATCGTGCTTGACTTTGTGTGCGACAAAATCCGGATCGTCGTGAAGCTGCTGATCGCCCATCAGGGTGAAGATTCGGACCGCCGTTGCCTTGCCCTTCACCTTGATCAGGTCCAGCTCCAGAATTGCGTAGCCCGACACTTGGGCGGCGGTATGCTCGCCCAGTACGGCCGTCACGTGGTAGGTCTTTGACTGACCTTCAAGTCGCGACGCCAGGTTGACGGCATCGCCCAGCACCGAATAGTCGAAGCGTTGGGTCGAGCCCATGTTGCCGACGCAGGCAATGCCGGAATTGACACCGACACCAACTGCCAGCACGCGATGCGGACGCCCCTCGGCCTTGGCCTCGGCTTCGAGCGTCGCGTTCAAATCCTTCACCGCCTGGATCATGCCGAGCGCCGATTTGCAGGCGAGATTGGCATGATTGGGCACATCAAGCGGCGCATTCCAGAACGCCATGATGCAGTCGCCCATGTACTTGTCGATGGTGCCGCGGTTCTTGAGAATCTCGTCGGTCATCGGCGTCAGCAGGCGGTTGATCAGCTTGGTGAGGCCCTGGGCGTCAAAAATCTCCGACAGCCCCGTGAATCCGCGGATGTCGGAGAACATGAAGGTCATTTCCCGGTTCTCGCCGCCGAGCTTCAGCTTTGACGGATCTTCGGCGAGCGTCTCCACGAGATCGGGTGACAGGTACTGACCGAACGCCGCGCGCACCTGCCTTTTCTGCGCCTCAGTCGAACTGAACGCGGCGTAGGTCAGGAACATGTAGAACAAGACGATGACTGCGGTCGGAAATACGGGGTCGTACAATTCGAGCCGCGTATCGAAAGCATTCCAGGAATACCCGATGAAAGCTCCCGACATTGCGAGCACCGTGAGCGCGCCAACGCGCGCACCCACCATGGGAGTAATGATGATAATGATCAGCGCGCCAATGATTGTGACAACGACTTCAAACCCGTCGGCCGTCGGGACCCGCTTCAGCCGCTGATTGAACAGCACATTTTCAATGATATTGGCGTGGACCTCGACCCCCGGCAGAACCTTGTCGAGCGGAGATGCGCGCACATCGCGCAGACCTTGCGCCGACGTGCCGATCAGCACGTATTTCCCGGCAACCCGCGCCGGATCGACCCGGCCGGCAATGATGTCGGAGGCCGAGACATAGTTTTTCTTATACTCCGAGTGTGGAGTGAAATAAGTCCATACCCGCGCTTTTTGGTCAGTCGATATCAGGATGTTGTCGCGGGTCCCACGCGGTCTCAGATATATCGATTCGACGCCAGTGATCGGGTCCGTATTGATGAGAATTGTTCGCACCTTCAGTGCGACGCGAAGCATTTCAAGTGTGAGCGAAGGAAGTAAACCTTCGAGCTGCGATTCTTCAGGACTCAATCCCGACGTGCCGCGCGAGGAGTAGCGACGAATTTTCATGACCATCGGCACATCGCGAACGATGCCATCGATCCGGTTCTCTGAAACGCTGAAAATTCCGCGTCCTGCCGCAGCGGCCTCCAATATCGGGAAAGGGCGTAGGACGTACTCGTGATTCTCGACAAAGTCAGCAGGGTCGGCGTTTCGAATTGAGAACGAGGTCGGAACTTTGGCATCGCTCGCCGTCAAATTCGACTCACCGAACGTCGAACCCAGGACGACCACGCCACTCTTCTTGATCGCTTCAGCAAAGTACTCGTCGTTAGTCTGAGCTGACTTCAGTTTCGCGACAGTTCCCTCATCGAGGCCACGAGCTGTCTTGGCAATGATCGGAAGCGACGTCCGATCTTCCTCGGAAAAAAAGATATCGAACCCGATTACAGTGACTCCCATTTCGGTGAGCTTCGTCACCATGTCCCCGAAAATCGTGCGATCCCATGGGAACTGGCCGAGCTCAGAAATGCTCTTTTCGTCCATATCGACGATGACGACCGGACCGTTTTCGACAAATGGACGCGGTTTGGCGCGCTGGTAGAGATCGAACGTCTGCGCCCGCAGGCGTTGGGCCCACTCGGGTTCGTCAAAACGCAGCGCGACCACCCCGATCAACAGAAGCAACATCGTCAGCCGACCCGATAGGACCCACGACTGCCGGAACCAACGCCATAACCACGCGCCGCTTGTCAGATTTCGCCAATTGATGGCACGAAACGGACGAGCCAGTGCGCTCAGGAAACGGCGCCCGACAGACGATTGCTCGTCGTTATTGGCATCGGGCGGTGGCTGGAAAGTGTCGTCGCGCATGGTTGACGGAAAATGGCCGGCGGAAAATTGCATCAATACAGCTCGTAACTATAGCCGATCGTACCGGACCCGACTACCGATAAGCGTCGGAACCGGTTAGATTATCCGTCATGGAACAGGCTCCCTCCCCGCCGGCCGGCGAAACCATTATCACGCCAAAGCCGCAGCCCTTTGCATGGTTGATGACGTTTCTCGAGCCGATGCGCGGCTTGTTCCGCGAGGCCTTTGCCATCTCGTTCTTTGTCAACCTGCTGGCGATCGCCGGGCCCATTTTCGTGCTGCAGGTTTACGACCGCGTCGTCTCGCAGCGTGGGATCAGCACGTTGCTCGGCCTGTCCTTCGGCATGGTGCTGGTCGTGGCGTTCGACTTTATCCTGCGTCACGCTCGCAGCAAGTTGATGCAACACATCGCCTTTCGCATCGACGTCGAAGTGGGACGTCGGTTGTTCGACAAGGTGATGGCTGTTCCTCTCCGGGCCCTTGAAGTCCGCCCCGCGACGTTTTGGCAGACGCTGTTTCGTGACGTCGAAGGTGTGCGCAATGTCGTCTCGGGGCCCAGCGCGCTCTTGGTGGCCGATCTGCCTTTCGCCATCATGTTCATGGGCGTCATCTTCATTATTGCCTGGCCAATGGCCTGGGTGATGGTGGTGATCTTCGTGCTGTTCATCGCGCTGGCCGCCCGGTCGGGCCATGTGGTCGCGGCCGCGGCCGAACGCGAGCGGACCAAAGCGCTCAACCGGGATGCCCTGATGGGCGAGTTGATCATGGGCCGTTCGACCATCAAGGCGCTCGCCTTGGGCGATCGCGTTCGCGGCATGTGGGAAGAGCGCCAGGCCGACACCATCGAGCACTCGATCGAACGCGGCGGCAGCGGCGACATGTACACCACCATGGGCCAGTCGCTGACCACGATCGCGACAATCTCCATGACGGCGGTCGGCTCGCTCGCGATCATGGAGCAAGAGTTGACGATCGGCGCGTTGATTGCCGCCAACATGCTGTCGGGGCGCATTCTCGGGCCGTTCAACATGCTGGTCGGCACGTGGCGCGGTATCGCGGCGTTCAAACAGTCGGTCGCCCGCGTTGGCGGACTGTTCGACGAAGGCGAAGACCTCGCGTCGAGCCCCATCGCCCTGCCGCCCCCCAAGGGCCGCATTACGCTCGAGCGGCTCTCGTTCAAATATGCGCCCGACGCACCGCCGGTTGTCGACGACATCAACCTCGACATTGCCGCCAGTGGCGTCACGGCAATCATGGGCCGCAACGGCTGCGGCAAGACCACGCTGATCAAGCTGATCCTCGGCCTCTATCGACCGACAACCGGGCGCGTGCTGCTCGACGGCGCCGACCTCGCACAGTATGCCCGCGGCGATATCGCCCGCATGATGGGCTACGTGCCGCAGGAGTGCGTGCTGTTCAACGGCTCGATCCGGACCAACATCGCCTATGGTCGAACGGACGCGAGCGACGAAGATAT
>VGEM01000363.1 GCA_016869315.1 Alphaproteobacteria bacterium
TCACGGCGCGTTTGCAGGCCCGCGGCCTGACCGACGCCCAGATCGCCGAGCGCATTGCGGCAATACAGGCGGCCGTGGCAGCCGGCCAACGCCCACAACACCCGGCCGGTGTCGGCGGCCAGCGCCCTGACGGCGGGACACGCCCCGGTCGCGGAAATCACGGCGCGTTTGCAGGCCCGCGGCCTGACCGACGCCCAGATCGCCGAGCGCATTGCGGCAATACAGGCGGCCGTGGCAGCCGGCCAACGCCCACAACGCCCGGCCGGTGTCGGCGGCCAGCGCCCTGACGGCGGGACACGCCCCGGTCGCGGCGGCTAACGGCCCCCCGGCGGCGGGCGCGGACGACGCGCGACGACGGGCCCGCCGCCGCATTGGCCTAAGGACAATGTACAAGTATCTGTTGCCTATTCTTCTCTTGGTGGCGCCGGTCATGGCCGAGCAATTGGCGGCCGTGCAACCGGCATCCAAATTCGACTCCATCACAGTTTCCAAAGCGCCGTCGTTGCGCCTCAGTTCGGGCTTCGATGTCGTACGCGGCGATTATGGCGCGACGCGCGCAACAACGTTGTCTTATGCCCCGTTTGGACTGAGTGCGGGGATTGGTCGGTGGACCTTCGGTTTCGATAGCAGATACATCGACCTCAAGGGCCCGCTGAGTTTCGTCGACATCACCGATCTTGGCCTCACCCAAGATGAGGCCAATGCGCTCGGTTTCGTGGACGACACCACGACCGTTGGATTTGACAATGTGACGCTGTCGGCACGCTTTGCGGCGTTCGAAGACTGGCGGCGTGGGTTGCTGATCGACATTGTGACGCGCACGACTCTGCCAACCGCGTCGCGCGCCAAAGCACTTGGAACCGGCGCGATCGACACCGCCCTTGCGCTCGAAGCGACGCAGTTTGCCGGACGCACATCCTGGTTCGGCACGCTGGGTTACAAAGTGCGTGGTGGGGAGGCGGGCCGCCGCAATTCGTGGGACGCGAGCCTTGGATTCAATCGAACCGTGGCGCGGCGTCTCTCCTGGGGACTGAGTTATGGCGCGCGCCAAGCTAGCGCCCCGGGCGTCCCCATGACCCATGACGTCACGGTGTTCACGACCTTGAACTTGGATGCGGTTAGCGTCACCGCATATGCGCTCACCGGGCGACCCGGCGATCATGCCGGCACCGGCGCAGGCCTTCGATTCTCCTACAGCTTCGAGTAAGGTCGCTCCTCCGGCGACGGGGGACCCGATGGCACGGCCACATATCGAGTTCATTCAGAATCAGGTCTTGCCCTGGAAGCAGTTGGGTGAAGGATCATCGCGTCCCGGCGCCGCCGGGCGTGCGCTGTCGTACGATCCCGATACCAAAGCTGCTTCGGTCCTGATGAAATATCCCTCAAGCTGGCGCCTGGCGGAAAACCACTACCTTCCCTGCGATGAAGAACTGTTTGTCCTCGACGGCAGTCTCTCGGTGGGTGGCGTGGTTTACGGCAAGGGCGACTACGCGTATTTGCCCGCCGGCATGACCCGGCCGGGCATGGCGAGCGGACCCGGCGCCGCCGTGTTGACGTTCTTCGAGGGGCCGCAGGGTTCGGTCATGGGGGACGCCCCACTCGGCATGTACGACCCGACGCGCTTGATTGCGAAGATCGAAACCGAGGCAATGCCCTGGGGTACGCCGAGCGATGCCATGGTCATGACCTTTGCCAATGCCCCCGGTCGCAAGCTGCTGCGGCAGGATCCCAAGACAGGCGATCGGACGTGGATGCTGCGCTTCGGGCCCGATGACCCGAAGAAAATGACTCATGGGCGCGCGGAGAACCATCCGGTCGTGGAAGAATCGTTTTTGCTGGAGGGCGAAATTCAGATGCCATGCGGCGTGCTGCATCCCGGCGCCTATTTCTGGCGGCCACCCGGTATTCCGCATGGTCCTGTCGGCACACTGAAGGGGTTGTGGGGTTTCTTCCGAAGTAAAGGGGGCCCGCTCACGACCAAATGGGCCGATAATGAGGAACCTGTTGACTGGTCACCGACGTATCGACCGATTCTCCCAGATCACTTAAAGCCGTTCGCAACACAGGCAGCCGACACATCGTCTTTGTATTGAGGTTCACGACATGCCCGAGAACACCGTGATCAGGAAAGGCTTCGTCAATGTCGGCGGCGGCCAGGTGCACTACCGTTCAGCCGGCTCGGGCCCGCCGGTCATCTTTTTGCATGACTCACCGCGCTCGTCGGTTCTACACGTACCGCAGCTGAAGTCCTTCTCCGATCGCTTCACCTGCATAGCCATCGACACACCGGGCTATGGCAATTCGACGCCGTTATCACTTGGCCGCCAGCTCGAGATCCCCGACTTCGGCACGGCGCTCGCCGATACCATCGGCGCCTTCGGTGTCGAGCGGTGTCCGGTTTATGGTTTTCACACCTCGTCCAAAATCACGTTGTCGTTTGCCGCCAAGCACCCAGAGCGCGTAGCCGTCGCCATCCTCGATGGCTTGTCGCTACCGCCGGGCGGTGCCGCACCCGACTTCATTGCCGCCTATATGAAGCCCTTCGTGGTTGACGATGCTGGCGCTTTTCTTGGCGCCGAGTGGACGCGCGCGCTCGACTTCCAGCGCTGGTTCCCTTGGTTTGCAAAGTCGAAAGAAGCGCGCCAGCCGACGCCAGCGCGCGATATGAATTACGTTCACGAGTACGCCATGGACCTGTTCATGGCTGGACCGCACTTCTCGGATGCCTATGCCGCGGCCATGCGCTTTGTCGCGCTGCCGGTGATCTCGACATTGAAAGCACGCACCATCGTCATGGCGCGCCAGGACGATGTGCTACATTCCTACCTCGCCTCCCTGCCCGATCCGTTGCCGGCCGGGTGCACGAAGGAGAGCATTCCGCCCGACCGTAGTGCCTGGCGCAAGCGGCTCGGTGAGATTTTCAACGAGTTTGCCGACTTCAAGGGCGCGTCCAACTTCACTGCACCTGACCCGCTGAAGTCACCGGGCGTGGCTGGCAAGATGATTAATGGTTATGTCGATGTCTCGCACGGACAGGTGCTTGTGCGGCGTGGCGGCGGCGGCGCGGGACGGCCGATTGTGTTCCTGCCCGACCTTCCGGGTTCAAGCCGCGCCGACACCGACCTGCTGCTCGCGCTTGGGCGCGATCGTCCGGCCTATGGTGTCGATCTGCCGGGACAATGCGAGTCAACGCCGCTCGCGAAGCCTTCGCCAGATTCATATGTCGCGGCTCTGGCCGAGACTTTGAAGGCGCTCGAAACAGGCCCCGTCGATCTCGTCGCCGAAGGCATGTCGACCGCGCTCGCAATAGCGTTTGCGGCTCGCCACGGCGATCACATCGCAACCCTCGTGCTGGATGGCGCCATGGTGGCGCCGGCCGATCAGCGGACCGAGATGCGGGTCAATCTATGCCCCGACCTTCGCCCCAGCCGCGACGGTGCGCATCTCCACCGCACTTTCCACATGCTGCGCGACCAGGAGGTGCAGTGGCCCTGGTACGACGGTTCCAGCAAGGCCATCCGCAAGATTGCCGCCCGTGTTGGCGGTCAGCGGCTCTACACACGGCTGGTCGACACGCTCAAGCAATATGACCGTTACGGCGATGCCGTCCTCGCCGCGGTCGACGTTGACGTGGCCGCGCTGCTGCCCACGGTGAAAAGTAAAATGGTCGCGCTGACAGTGCCGGACGATCCGCGTTACGCGGCCGTGATTTCAGGTGCGACAGCGGTGGCGCGCCCGAGCGACGCAGCCGCGCGCGCCACCGCAATCCTTGGAGTATTGCAATAATGTCAGCGCCCGAGAGCGTGCTTAGAAGGGCGACCACCTTTGTCGCCGATTTGGAACGTG
>VGEM01000364.1 GCA_016869315.1 Alphaproteobacteria bacterium
GCGGGTTCGGGCACCGACGCGGCGCCGTACTTTCGCATTTTCAATCCCACGCTTCAGGGCCAAAAGTTCGACCCCGATGGTGCGTATGTGCGTCGCTGGGTGCCGGAATTGATCGATGTTCCGGCGTCGATGATCCACAAACCCTGGACCGCGATGTCGTCAGTCCAAGGCTATCCCCCGCCCATGGTTGATCATGCGACGGCGCGGGCCGAGGCGCTCGCTGCGCTCAAATCTGTCAATCCGGGCAATTCGGGGTCAGAGTAAAAACCCCAGTTTTTACTCTGACCCCGAACTCCCGAACTCCCCGCTCCGAACTTCCCCCCAAGCGCGCGACTTACCGCGCGCCGCCCAACCAGGCTTCGGCTTCCACGGTGCCGCGACGGTAGTGCGGCAGGTTGTAGTGCAACAGCACCAGCGCGAAAATTCCGGCGACGCCAACGGTCCACGCCACCGAGTAGCGCAGCATCGCCTCGTCCTTGAAGACGAAGTCGGTGACAACCGCGACCGCGGTCGGCCCGATCGTCAGGCCAAGAATGCTGATGACGAAGTAGTAGGCGGCGGTGATCTGACCCCGCATCTGGTTGGGCGTGATCATCATGATCGAGGCCGCCCCTGTGGCCGTCACCCAGGCGCCGCCGATCGAGGCCGGCACCAGCATGACCAGCGCAAGGGTCGGGTTCGGCATCAAGGTGACGACCGTCGAAAACGGTATCAGGAACAGCCAGCAGCCATACAGGTTCGAGCGCATGTGCCCGTCCTTGTGGCCTTTCTGGTAGAGCCTGTCGGCAACCCAACCGCCGAGGTTCACGCCCAAAGGCACGCAGAACAACATGATCATGCCGTAGGCGAAGCTGATCTGTCCGATATTCCAACCCCAAGTGCGGACGAACGTGGTTGGCAGCCACGAGAAGTAGGCGTAGCCGATGATGGTCACGACCGACATGCCGACAAAGTGACTGGCAAAGCTGCGCCAGCGCCGGGTCACGAACGCAACCACGGCCTTGAAGGGGATCTCGTCACTGGCGCCGCTGCCCGTGTCGAGCTTGATCTTGCCGCGCCGAACCGGCTCTTTGACGGTCAGCATCAACGCCGCGACCAGGAGCCCCGGCAGGCCGACCACCAGGAACACCGTCTGCCATGCAAACAGTTGGCCGACCCCAGGCAACGTCACCGGTGGTTGGGTCGAGATATACTGAATGACTTGACCGCCAAGGATCATCGCCATCGCCGCGCCAAGGCCGACGCCGGCGTTGTAGACGCTGAGCGCCCGGCCGCGTTTCTCCCTTGGGAAGTAGTCCGAGATTATCGACAACGCCGCCGGCGTGAGGCCTGCTTCACCGACACCGACGCCAATACGGGCAAGGAATAGAGTCCAGTATCCTTTGGCAAAGCCCGACATCGCTGTCATCAGGCTCCACAACGAAATGCTGGCAACGATGATCGTGCGCCGGTTCCGTTGGTCGGCGAGGCGGCCTATCGGGATGCCGAGGATGGTGTAGAATATGGCAAAGGCGAGCCCAAGCAGCAGGCTCATTTCCGTGTCCGAAATTCCCAAATCTCGTTTAATGGGCTGCACCATCAGCGCCATAATTTGCCGATCGAGGAACGACACGATGTAGGCCAGCGTCAGCACCAGTACGACGTACCAGGCGTAACCCGAAGACGGATACTCGGGTTCTGTATGTTGTTGGTTCATGATGAACTCCTCATAGCGTGTCAGCCGCGCGACACGATTTGTTTTTCGGTTTCTTCGATGGTCGCGCGATAGTGCTTGAGACAGAAAACCACCGCGCCGGTCACCAGCAGTCCGGAGACCGCTGAAACCAGCGACAACGAATAGCGGATCGCGTTTTCATCCTTAAGAACATAGTCGGTGATCAACGCCACCGATGTTGGCCCGAGCGTAAGCCCAAGCGAACTGATCACGAACCAATAGACCGCCGTGATCTGGGCCCGCATCTTGTTGGGCGCGATCATCATCAGGGCAGTGGGGCCAGCGGCGGTCGGCATTCCTGAGCCAATCGCGTGGATGATCATCAGCGCCATGGCGATCGACGGATTCGGAATGAGCGGCGCGACAATGGCGACCGGCACCAGCATGGCGATGCCGATCAGCGCCACGCGCATGTGGCCATCTTTATAGCCCTGGCGGTAGAGTTTGTCGCCGAGCCAGCCTGAAATCGTCACGCCGGCCGGCCCGCCGATGCCGAGGATCAAGCCGTACCACAAGGAGACCTCGGCAATGCTCCAGCCGTGAGTGCGAATGAAGACGGTTGGCAGCCAGGCGATGAAGGCGTTACCGATGATGGTCATCACCGACAGGCCAAGGAAGTGCGAGCCATAAGTGCGCCAGCGCTGACGCAAATAGGCGACGACCTCGCCGAATGGAACAGGTTCATCGGATCCCGCGACGCGGTCGCGGCGCGGCGGTTCGGCGATGGTCAGCATCAGCAGCGCGACCAATAGTCCCGGAAGTCCGATGACAAAAAACACCGTCTGCCAGGGCCTGACCTCTCCGACGATCGGCAAGATGATGGTGCCCGCCTCGGCGGCGGCTGCGATCACCTGGCCGCCCAGCACGAACGACAAGCCGCCGCCAAGCCCGAGGCCCCAGGCGTAGACGCCGTAGGCGAGGCCGCGCTTGCCGCGCGGGAAGTAGTCGGCGATCAGCGAGCTGGCGCAAGGCTGAAGCGTCGCTTCGCCGACACCGACGCCGACCCGGGCGAGGAAGAGCTGGCCGTAGGACTTGGCGAGGCCGCACACGGCCGTCATCACCGACCAGATGGCGATGCCCCAGGCGATGATCGCGCGACGGTTGGCGCGATCGGCAAGGCGTCCGACCGGAATTCCGAGGAGCGTATAGAAGACCGCGAAGGCGAGTCCGAGAATGAGGCTCATCTCCGTGTCGGTGATGTTGAGGTCGCGCTTAATTGGGCCGACCAGCAGCGATAGAATCTGCCGGTCAAGAAAGGCGAAAACGTAGGCCAACATCAACACGACGACGACGTACCAGGAGTACGCTGCCGACGGGTAGGGTGGCTCTATCTCTTGCGTTGGTTTCGTCGCTGTTGTCATCGGGGCCTCCCAGGATTTCCCGTCCCCGGACAGAGACTAACCCGCCTCCGCAAACGCAACAATTGACTGCTTGTCCCTTGCCAATCCCTTAGAATGGGAGCGCGAGAGGATGGGGAAGCCATGGCGGTTGGTCGGCAAAAGACGGGGCGTCGGATTCGCCTGGGCGTGCTGCTGTTTGGCGCCGCGGCCGCGGTCGTGCTTCTGGGCATCGTCGCATTCAGGATCATGGCGAGCCGCTCCGAGACCATCGAAGCCGCGACCGAAAAATCGAGCTAGCTTGCAGGTTTGCTTGAGGCCGGCGTGTCCGGCGTTTTGCAGACCGCGGAGATCATCGCCGACCTGTTCGTGCGCGACAGCGATTACCTCAGAGGGGGCGGCGACGTGCGATTGGCGGCGGTCGCGAATGACATCGCCAATAGCACCGGCAACTGGAAGTACATTCAATCGGTTGGTTTCATCGATGCCGGTGGCTCGCTGGTGCGCGGCGTGGCGCGCAGCAAAGACGGCGTTTTCCAGCCGGTGCAGCCCGCCGATCTGTCGAAGACCGAGAGTTACAACGCTCATTTTCGCCTGACCAAAGCGACCGACCGGACCTTCCTCAGCAAGATGGTGCCCGGCTTCGCAACCGGTGAACCGATAGTGATTGTGTCAAAGGGCTTTTGGGACGAGAGCGGCACGTTTCTTGGCGTAGCGAAGGTCGCGGTTCATCGCGATGCCTTTGCCAGCCGGTTTGAAGGTCTGCTCACAGAAGTTGGCGGCGCCA
>VGEM01000365.1 GCA_016869315.1 Alphaproteobacteria bacterium
TTTACACCCAGGTGGGATTGGTGACGCTGATCGGCCTGATCTCGAAGCACGGGATTCTCATGGTCGCTTTCGCCAATACCATGCAGGTGACCGAGCAGGTGGATCGTCGCACGGCGATCGAGCATGCGGCTCAGGTGCGGCTCAGGCCCATCCTGATGACCACCGCCGCCATGGTCGCGGGCCTGCTGCCGCTGGTGTTCGCGAGCGGCGCCGGCGCCCGCGTCGCGCTCGGCGTGGTGGTGGTGTCGGGCATGGCGATCGGAACGTTGTTCACGCTGTTCGTCGTGCCGGCGGTCTACACCTGGATGGCGACCGATCACCGCGCCAAGGCGCAGTCAGCCCGCGCCCGCGCACTGGCCGCCGCCGATGCGGCAGGGTAAGCGCCCGCCTGACGGACCTGGTGCGTAGGGCTTGGTGCCTAAGGTTCCGCTCAAGCCTGCTTAACAGCGAATGAGTCGCAGTAACCGGCCTGGTTGACCGGGCCGATGAAGATTTCGCACTTGCCGCAGACGTTGCCGCCTTCGCCGGCTGTGTAGAATCCGCACTTGAGGCAGTCTTTGTCGGCGTGCGGCGATTTCTCGACGTAGTGGCTGGCCTGGCGCAGACTGTTTTCGGCGAAGGTCAAATTGTTCGGTCCGGCGCAGACGACCTTTTGCTCGCCTTCACCGCAGGCCGACAGGCTCACGAGCGCAAACCCGCCCGCGGACACGGCAAGGCCCCGATTGAGTGCGTCCCGGCGTGCGATTGACTTGGTCTTCATGATCCTGAATCCCTCACATTTCTCACGGCCAGCGGGTTGTGAATAACCCCTCACTCAATCCCTCCCCGGAGGGGAGGGGGCTGGGGTGAGGGGTCGGCGAAGCGATCAATCACCGCTCCGTGACTCGCGATATGGATGGAACTTTGTCTGAAGCTTGAACAACGCGCAAGAGTTTCGCGATATGATGGCCAGGGGCAGGAGGGTGCTATGTGGGCATTGGCGATTCTGATTCTCACGGCGGTTGCATCCTCTGCTGCCGCTCAAACCGTCGACTGGCCGAATATCGGCAATGACCCCGGCGGCAGTCAGTATTCGGCGCTCGACCAGATCACACCGGCCAATGTCGCGGACCTCGACCTGGCTTGGGTGCATCGCTCGGGCGATGTCGCCGGCCGCCACAGCCCGACCGGGGCGACCGCCCTCGAAGCGATCCCGATTCACGTCAACGACACGCTCTATTACTGCACCCCGCTCAACCGGGTGTTCGCCCTCGATCCGGCGACCGGTCAAGAGCGATGGATGTTCGACGCCCATGCGCTGATCAAGGAGCCGCGCAAGTCGGGCATCTGCCGCGGCGTCGCCTACTGGCAGGCGGCTCAGCCAACGGCCATGTGTGACAAGCGCATCTTCAAGGGCGACATCAACGGCAACGTCTATGCCATCGACGCCGACACCGGAAAATCCTGCGCGGATTTCGGTGCGGGCAAGGGCCACCCCGGCTACGTCACTCATCGCGACTTCGACGGCAAGGGGACGGGCGACACCAACGTCGGCCTGACCTCGCCGCCGGTCGTGATCGGTGACGTGGTCGTCGCCTCGGCCGGCGCGCGGGATTCGATTTCCGACGCAAACAACGGCTTCGTTCGCGCCTTCGATACGCGCACCGGCGAACTCAAGTGGGAGTTCGATCCGATCCCGCCCGAGCACGCCCACGACACCGGCGCGGCCAATGTCTGGTCGACCATGAGCGCCGACCCGGAGAACGGGCTCGTCTTCATCCCGACCACCAGTCCGTCATCGGATTTCTTCGGCGGCAACCGCACCTTCGACATCCCACTCTCCGACGCGACGGTGGCGCTGTCGGCCGCGACCGGCGAGGTGGTGTGGTCGTTCCAGACCATTCGCCACGACTTATTCGACATGGACCTGCCGGGCCACGCGCTGCTCGTTACCATCGCCAAGGACGGCGCGAAAATTCCGGTGGCGATCCAGCCGACCAAATTGGGACAGCACTTTGTCTTCGAGCGTACCACCGGCAAGCCCGTGTTCCCCTACGAGGAACGCGCCGTGCCGCAGACCAACATTCCGGGCGAGAAAACCTCCCCGACCCAGCCATTTCCGATATTGCCCGAGCCGGTCGCGCGGCAGCAGCTGACCGAGGACGACATGTGGGGCCTGACGCCGTTCGACCGCGCATGGTGCAAGTCCGAGCTCAAAAAGCTCTCCTACGGCGGGCCCTATACGCCGCCGGCCGTGGGCGGCAGTCTGGTGTTTCCGTTCGGCGGTACCAACTGGGGCGGCACCGCGTTCGATGCCAAGAACAACCTCCTGATCGTCAAGGGCCAGAACATGGCGCTCCGCGTCGGCTACGAGAAGCGCGACGACGCCGCGCCCGGCGAGCCGCCCTACCGCGCGCGGCCGGTCTTGTTCCTGTCGCCCCTGGGCGCGCCCTGTACGCCACCGCCCTTCGGCACCGTGTCGGCGATCGACATGAACACCGGCAAGCTCAAATGGCAGGTGCCGCTGGGGCAGGCCAAGCACTGGGGCATTCTCGCGCCCAAGTTCCTCGAATGGGGCTCGCCCAACATCGGCGGGCCGATGGTGACCGGCGGCGGCCTGGTGTTCATCGCCGCCAGCGTCGATGCGAGGCTGCATGCGTTCGACGTGCAGACCGGCGACTTGCTGTGGCAAGGCGATCTCGACGCACCCGGCATGAGCGTGCCAATGACCTATATGTCGGGCGGGCGCCAGTACGTGGTGATCGCCGCCGGTGGTAACCCGCGCATTATCGACGACACGTCGGACGCCTTGATGGCCTTTGCGCTGCCTGCGCGCAATTGACCACATGCGCTGCGCCATTAGACGCTGCCGAAAATGGGCGGGGGGTGATGTCGGTGATATTGCGATGGACGTTGATATCGTTGGTGGGGGTGGCGCTCGGCGCGTGCGCGCCTCTGGGGCCTGCAGTTCTCCGCGCCAATCGGGCGCAATTCAACGAAGCCGTACAGCAGACCGAGGCCCAGCAGCTGTTGCTCAATATCGTTCGCCAGCGTTACACCGACCCCGTCATGTTGTTGGATGTAACGGGCATCTCAAGCGGTACGAGCCGCCAATTTTACGCAAATATCCTCAATAAGATTCTTCCGTCCGGCCGGGACGAATTTCAAAACGGCGTTGGCGCAACGTTCGGTGAAACTCCGGTGATCTTCTACGCACCCAACACCGGTGGAAAGTTCGTGCGTCAAATGTTGCTGCCGCTCGACCTTCGCGCCGTGACGATCGTGTTGCAAGGCGGCTGGAGCATCGAACGTGTCTTGCTGCTGACGGGCGAATCGTTGAGCGACATGCGAAACGAGGTCGGAGCGGCGACTGAGTCCAAGGGTGATTTTTCCATCACCGCCGGCGCGATGAGGGAACTGCAACGGCGGCCCGCACTGACAATTGGCGTTGAAGCCCGCGCAAGCGGAGGCGGCGGCAAAGATGCCGTTCAAAGCGTCGTGCTGTCCATCTCTGCCAAAGCGAAGGAGTCCGAGGCTTACCGAACATTGTGCGAGCGATTGGCCGTGACGTGCGACGGCCAGCCGATCAAATTGCAGCTTGCGATTGGCGCGGGGCGTGATGCCGGATCCGCAACACTCGCGACGCGGTCGTTGCTGTCATCGATGTTTTTTCTTGCCCAGGGAGTCGATGTTCCGGAAGGCGATGTCGCCGCGGGCGTCGTCGAGGCGTCGCGTGGTCTCGACATTTCTCGCGGTGAACTTTTTCATGTCCGTAGTTCGCGCGAAGAGCCCAGCAACGCCGCCGTGAAAGTCTTGTACCGCGATACGTAGTTTTATATTGTCG
>VGEM01000366.1 GCA_016869315.1 Alphaproteobacteria bacterium
CGGCGCGCCGGGACCGGGCGGCGTCTACGGCCAAGGCAAGGTGGTCGCGATCAAGCCGGCGTAAGAAAAGGCCGTTTGAGGAATCATCGGGGCCGCTCGCAAGAGCGGCCCCAAATTTTAGCGGCTGTTACTTCGGCTGCTCGTCGCTCTCGCCTGCCTTTTCGATCTCGGCCAAGAGCGCCTCGGTCTTGGCGTCGGGCCGGAAGTCCTTGGGCTCGACCTTGGGCGCCGTGACGACGATCTCTTCCAGCTTGGCGAGGCGCACTTCTTCCTTGCCGCCCTGAGCTGCCGCAACGCTCGGCAGTAACAATGAGGCCACCGCCAATGTCGCGGTTGTCGTTTTCATGGTTGATCTCCTGCTCTCTCCAACGCGGCGAGACGCGCCGCACGTACCGGTGTTGAGTCTGAGTCCACGGGAACGAACGCCGGCGCGTGATCCCAAATGCCGAGTTCGGAAATCGAATACACCGCACGAGACGCGCGAAAGCGCGACAATTTCTGCGGTTCCTTGATGCTATCGAGGACGAGAACGCTATCGTCGCGATTGATCAGCAGCCAGGCGTGCCAGGCATGTTCCTCGCCATCCCAGCCAACGACGACGCGGAGTTTCTCGGCATCCCAACCAAGCCGCCGCAACGTCTGGTACTTGGCCAGCGCGATATCTTCGCAGTCACCGCGACGGTCGGCAGCCACCTCATCAAGCGACGACCAGGTGTCGCGGTCTTCCTCGGTCCAGGTCACAGCGTTGAAATAAGCCTGCACCAACCTGACTTGCTGAATTGGCGTCAGAGCGCGGGCGAGTTCCAGCAACCGCCGAAATCGAATCAGATCGGCGTTGGCGCAACGCTCTTTCGATTCGAGACATGCTTCGAATGCATCGTGGCCGGTCGCGGTCCGCCGGTCGAGCGCGCGCCATCGATCGAACGCCTGCGCCTCGGCGATCGGCACGTCGCCGAATCCGAAGTCCGCGAGTCGTGGCGCTGTCGCCTTGACCGAACCGTGCTCGCCCGGCGCCGCGTCGGGCGTGGTTGCACAACCGGTCACGATGGCAGCAAACGCGATGACAAGAAAACCTCGACCAATCACCCACATTTTTCAAGATCACCTAGGTTTCAAGGCTGCCTAGTCACAATTTGTCCGAATATTGAACCATCACGGCCCACGAACTCGGAAGCTGTGCTACGGAGTATACGTATTCCGACGCCCAGCCGGTTAGGCGTCGTCAAAGTGGCGCGTCCGGAGAGACTCGAACCCGCCTGCGCCGAGGCTTCGGCGGGGTTAGGTGCGATTCAGGCCCCCATCCGTCCGCCGAAGCTTGAGCGAAGCAGGATGGCGCGCCCGGAGAGACTCGAACTCCCAACCACCTGATCCGAAGTCAGGTGCTCTATCCATTGAGCTACGGGCGCCTGGATAGCCGGAAACCCTATAAAATCAACAAATTCGCGCTCATGCAATTGGCGGCGACCGTCACCCTTTCGCTTTTCTTCTCCCCCGCCACGGGAGCATAATTGGCGATCATGCGAGGCGGGGAGGCCAGCGATGACGAATTCGAATTCCATCAGCAAGCGGACATTGATCAAGGCCGTTGGCGCAGGCGCATTTGCCAGCGTGCTACCGACGTGGCGGCGCGCGGAAGCGGCGACCAAGGACTATGACGTCATCATCATCGGTGGCGGCAACGCGGGAATGCCGGCCGCGATCTTCGCCGCCGAGCGCGGCGCGAAAGTGCTGGTGATCGAAAAGTCGCCGGTCCTCGGCGGAACGCTCGATCGCTCGGGCGGTCAGATGTCGGCCTCGGGCACGCAGTGGCAGAAGGCGAAGGGGATCCAAGACACACCCGATATGCACTTCGCCGACAACATGCGGATCAACAACTGGACGGCGGATCCTGTCATTACCCGCCTGTTCGTCGACAACGCCGGCGATTCCCTGAACTGGCTCGGCTCGATCGGTTTCAAGCCCTTGGACGAGCATCCGGTGCTGGGCGGCGGCCACGAGTACTTCACCACACCGCGCTATCACTGGGGCAAGGAGAGCGCCAAGTCGATCTTCTACGTGATGGAGCCGCTGTTCAAGAAGGCGGTCGAGTCCGGAAAAGTCACCTTGATGCTGAATACCGGTGCGGTCGATCTGATCCAGGACAAGTCGGGCGCCGTGCTTGGCGTCGTCGCTGAGAACGAGAGTGGCAAACTCAGCGACTTCATGGGCAAGAATGTGATTCTGGCCTCGGGCGGCTGCGCCGCCAATGCGCGCATGTGGGAAGACCTACACGGCAACCAGCTCACCGCGCTTCTCGCCAATCCGTTCAGTCAGGGCATGGGCCTGACGCTCGGCCAGGCAGTGGGCGGGTACATTCGCGGCGGCGAGAAGGTGCTGCCGTCCTTCAGCAGCATTCTCGCCGACGACAGTTACCCCTCCTCCACCGACGCCAGTTACACTGTGCGGCCCGATTTCCGCCAGCCGTGGGAGATCTACGTCAACGCGCGCGGCGAGCGGTTCATGCGCGAAGATCACCCCAGCGTCGATCACCGCGAACACGCCCTCGCGCGCCAGCCCGGCGAACGCTGCTGGGTCATCGCCACCCAGGAGATACTTGAGAAGGCGCCGGCCGCCGTGGCCAAGTGGGACAAGGCCAAGTTCATGGGCAATTTCAACAGCCATCCCATGATGCACAAGGCCGACAGCCTCGATGCGCTGGCGATCAAAGCCGGCATCAACGCCCGCGGACTGGAAGCGTCCGTCGCCGGCTACAACGCCGCCCTGAAGGAAGGCGCGACCGATCCGTTTGGCCGGACTCACCGCCCGATGGCGATCGGCAGGGGTCCGTATTTCTCGATCCGCCTGACCGGCACGTATTTGATCTCGTTTGCCGGCCTCGCCATCGACGGGCAGCTTCGCGTCATCCGTCCCGACGGCTCGCCGGTCCCGAACCTTTACGCCGCGGGTGAAATCATCGGCGCCGGCGCGACGTCGGGGAACGCCTATACCAACGGCAGCATGGTGACACCGGCACTGACGTTTGGCCGGTTGCTCGGCCAGCGCATGCTCAAGTTCAACGCGTAGGCGGAGTGCAAAACATGCTTCACTTTGACCGGCGCTCGCTGTTTGGGGCCGCCGCAACGGCGGCGCTTGCCTCCCGCGATGCCGTCGCCAAATTGCAAAGCGGCACCGATGTCGAGCCGCGCGGCACCATCGGCATGCTCGAACGCCTGCCGACGCTCGACCTCGAGGCCAGCGAAGAGTTCCTCACCACGTTCCGGACCTGGGTGAATGGCCCATTCTCGAAGGCGGCGCGCGAAGCCTCCGAACGGGCCGCGATCGCCAAAGGCATGGACCCGAAAGCCGCGGTGACGACCGAACAGTCGCTCGAACTTCTGAAAGACGACCCGGTTGTGTCCATGCGGACCGCGATGTGGCAGCGCATGCAGATGCACTCGTGGAACAACCTCCGCCGCGAGTTCCACGACAATTACGACGCTTACATGACCGAGATGGAAGCGGCCGATCAGAAGGGTCCGGGCACGCTCGAACTCAATCCCGACATGTTCCACCCCGCCTACACCCGGCACGAGGTGCATATGCAGCCGGGCGGCTATGTCGGCGATCCGTTCGCGGGCCACTTATATCACTACCTCACCAATAATTTCCGCGAAGGCCGGAATTATCAGGACGAAATTCACACGGCGCTCGCGGCCTCGGTGCCGGTGCCGGCCGACGGCAAGGTAAGACGTATCCTCGACATGGGGTGCGCCATCGGCCGGATGGTGATTGCGTTCAAGCGCCGCTTCC
>VGEM01000367.1 GCA_016869315.1 Alphaproteobacteria bacterium
ACCCCACGGCCGAAATGCGATCACCGGTGACGGCCATCGTGGTGGCGACGGAATTCGCGCCATCCATCGTTAGAATGGTGCCGTTGGTATAGACCGCATCGGGCGCCGCCATCGCCACCGACGCGGCCATCACGATTGAGAACGCCGCCGCTGAGGCTTTGCGTCGGGGCCCGAATCCCGGCAACCTTTTCGATGGGAGAGTCCTGACGGGGGGAAGTGCCATGATGAGAGTTCCAGTCCTGGTCGCTGCCATCGTGATGGTGTCGGGCGCGGGTGCGCAACAGACGCTGCACGATCTTGGCGTGCCGCTCAATATGGATGTCAAGGCCGGCGAGAAAGTCAGTTTCTTCATTACCAGCGTCGGCATGGGCGATGGCGCCAATCTGGGCGGCCTTAAGGGTGCCGACGCTCATTGCCAGAAACTCGCCGGCGACGCGGGCTATGGCGCCGCGACCTGGCGGGCGTATCTCAGCACCGCCGCCGCGGGGCGCGAGCCTGCCGTCAACGCGCGCGACCGGATTGGCGCCGGCCCCTGGTACAACGTCAAAGGCGCGTTGATTGCGCGCACTGTCAGCGAGCTGCACGGCGACACCCGCGAGGAAGCCTACGGCGGCAATCGCATCATCATCCTGCACGCGCTGAATGAGAAAGGCGCAAGACCCAACACGGTCGGCGGCCCGCAGCCGCTGCAACACGACATCCTCTCCGGTTCGCGCACCGATGGACGAGCCTATACGACCGAGTCAGGAGATCGCACCTGCAAGAACTGGACCAGCAATAAGGAAGGCTCGGCGCAGGTCGGCCATCACGATCGTGTCGGCGGGCCGAACCAGTCGTGGAATTCGGCCCATCCAAGCCGAGGCTGCGGCCAAGATGACCTGGTCGCGACCGGCGGCGCCGGGTTGTTCTATTGCTTTGCCGTCGACGCCAAGTAAGAGGAGCCGGACCATGACATCACTTCGCACGCTGCTCCTCGCCGCCGCTCTGGCATTGCCAACTGCGGCCCCCGCGCAAAACCCGAAACCTCACGCTGATTTCAGTTTCTTCATCACCAGTGTCGGATCGGGCAAGGGCGGCAATCTCGGCGGCCTCGCCGGCGCCGATGCCCATTGCCAAAAACTCGCGGCCGCAGTCGGTGCGGACAAGCGCAATTGGCGCGCGTATCTGTCGACCCAGGCGGTCCACGGCGGGCCGGTTGTCAATGCCCGCGACCGCATCGGCAAAGGCCCCTGGTACAACGTGAAGGGCGATATGATCGCCCAGAACCTGAGCCACCTGCACGGCGACACGCTCGAGGAAGCTCGCGCCGGCAACCGCATCACCTTCCGCACCGCGCTCAACGAGCTCGGCAAGGAGGTCAACGGCCACAACACCGGCCCCGACCTGATGCTGCCCGGCGAGAAAAACAATCACGACATTCTCACCGGCACCCGTTGGGATGGCACCGCCTACACCGATAACGCCGACCACACCTGCAAGAACTGGACCAGCGAAGGCGAAGGTTCGGTGCAGGTTGGGCACTACAACCGGCCGCAATGGAACTCGATCCACGCGGCGAAAAGCTGCAAGCTGGAAGAAATGCTGAAAGAGACCACCGGCGCGCTGTTCTATTGCTTCGCGGCCGATTGAGATGGCCGCCCCAGCGAGCACTGCGGTAGACAATTCGAAAGCAACCGGTTGGCCGTCGCCGGTCTATGCCTGGTATGTGATGGGCGTGATGGTGATTGCGTATGCATTCGCCATCCTCGACCGCTCGATCATCAGTCTCTTGGTTCAGCCGATCAAACAGCAGATGGGCGTGACCGACGCTCAGATCGGGCTGCTGCAAGGGCTCGCGTTCGCCATTTGTTACTCCACCTTCGGTTTGGTGATGGGTGTGATTACCGATCGCACCGACCGCCGCACCTTGCTCGCCGCCGGGATATTTCTCTGGAGTGTCGCGACCGCGGCGTGCGGACTCGCGGAGAACTTCACCCAGCTGTTCATTGCCCGGGTTTTTGTCGGACTCGGCGAGGCGGCCGTGATGCCCGTGTCGGGCTCGCTGATCGCCGACTATCTGCCGCCGAAGCAGCGCGCCAAAGCCTACGGAATTCTGCTGCTGGGCGGCACCCTCGGAACGACGGCGGGCAACGTTCTGGGCGGCAACGCCACGGCCATCGCCGAAATGACGCGGGCGATCGCGCCCGCCTCGATCGACGCGCTCGCAAACTGGCAGCTTGTTTTCATTGCCGTTGGGCTTCCGGGCGCGGTGGTCGCGGCGATTTTCCAACTCACGGTTCGCGAACCGGCGCGGCGTGAGGTATCGAAGCAGGAGAAGTGGTCGCTCAAGCCTGTTGTCGAGCAGGTGCGCCTCAACGCCTTCGCTTATACAGCAATCATGGTCAGCGCGATCCTAAACGTTGCCTGCATCTATGCGCAGATTTCCTGGGTCCCAACGTTTGTGATGCGTGTCTATCAATGGACGCCGGAAGATGTCGGTTGGTTTCTCGGCGCCGCCGGAATCGTCGGCGCCACGAGTTCGATTACCGTCGGCTGGTTCATGAGCTGGCTGATCGCCAAGGGCCGCGATGACGCGCCGCTCATCGCCATCGCCTTGCACGGGATAACCTGCATGGTCTTCGGCACCATCGCTTGCCTGTCGCCGGTCGCGAGCGTCATGGTGGTCGCGATGTTCTGCAAAGCCATCTGCTCGAACTGGTCAACCTCGGCGCTGCTGATGGGCCTGAGCCAGATCACCCCCAACGAGCAACGCGGTCAGCTGGTGGCGTTCTACACGCTGATCAATGGCCTGATTGCGTTGTCGGCGGGCGCCTACATCATCGGTCTTCTGACCGATACGGTATTCACCGAACCCACGGGCATTCGCTATAGCCTGACGATCGTGTTCGCGTGCGGCGGTGCCGGAGCTGCCCTGCTGGTGTGGGCTGGGCGCCCCGCGTTCCGTGCTGCAGCCGAACGCGCAAAAGCGTGGGCGGAAAAATCCTGATCCGCAGGCCTCAATCGTACTTGGGCTGCTCCAAGGCTGGTTGGGATGGCGCGGATTGTGACGGTGTCGGCGCCGGGCGCATCATGCCGCCAGTGCCCGTCATCCCGCGGTCCATCATTCGCTCGCGCATCATGGCGCGCCGCTCCATGCGCTGCTCGTCCGTCATGCCCATGCCAAACGGACGTCCGCCGAAGACCGGAGCGGTCAATCCGGCGAGCAGCAAGACAGCGCCAAGCAACATGGTCCAGCCGCCCAGCCATTTTCCGGCCGGCTTCATCATGTCCTGGGAATGTTGGGCGAAATAAAGCACCACGTATCTCGCCACCGCGAGCGCGGTCGCGGGAAAAATCAGGAAAAGTCCGCGCATGGTTGCCTCCCTTTTCTGGATGGAGATCGCAGCATAGCGCAGTCGCCGGGGGAATGATGCCCGTCAAACCGCACCGTCCTACAATGTTCGGAGGTGGTGCGATCATGTATGGTTTCGGGCGAGACAGGCTCGAACCGGGGGGCAGCGAGATGCCAAGATCATGGATTTGGGCATTCATGTTGACGCTGGCCGCTGGCGCAGCCGATGCCTCGGTGTCGATCCGCGTCGTGTCGTCGGACCCGACACGGGTCACCGGCGGTGATGCGTTGATCGAGATCAGCGCCGACGCGGCGCCCAAGGTGATCGTCAATGACCGAGACGTCACGGCGGCCTTCAGCGCCGGCGCCGTGCCGGGGCATTACCTCGGCCTGGTCGGCGGCCTCACCGTTGGCGAAAACAAGATCACGGCAAGCGCCGGCGGTTCGTCGGCC
>VGEM01000368.1 GCA_016869315.1 Alphaproteobacteria bacterium
CATGGCAACCAGGGCGTCACCCGGCCCCAGTAGCCGTTTTGATCGAGCGTGGTCAGTTCCTCGTTCTGCATATCGTCAAGCGACATGTTGTACATATACATCTCGCTGGCGCGTACCATTGACCCTGACGATTCGCGTGGCCACGTCTTCGGATCGAGCGCGTTCTTGTAATAGAGGTGGATGTGCCGCTCCATCAGCAGCCGGTCGCCGGCGACCTTCCAGTTGAGCTGGAACGGTGTTGGCTTCGGCGGCGGCGCCTCTTTATTGAGACCACCAAATGTCGGACGCGAAAGCTCGGTTTCGCGGATAATCCGGTTGAAGGGGTCGTTATCGACCGGGACCACATTGACTTTTTCGCCGGTCAAAGGATTGACCATCTCCTCAAGGATTTTTCCGGTCGCAAGGTCGGTGTAATATCCAACTTCGCGTAGCAGCCGGCGATATCCGAATTCGCCTGCGAGCGGGATCAGCCGCGTCGTGCCAATGCCGCGAAAGCCGCAAATGTTCACCAGCGGACCGTCCTCCACCACGCCCATGACGACGCCCTCGAACCAGCCGAAGTGCGTGCTTTTCATGTCGGTGTTGCTCGTGAGCCGTGAATAGCCGATCACGTTGCCGCGCGCCGTGGTAAGATCGAGATAAGGCCCCTGGAGGCTGGCGCCAGGAATTTTCTTGACCGGCGCCGCGTGAGCGCGACCCGCCATCGCCGACATGGCGCCCCCGCCAAATCCGAACATTGCTCTACGATCCATCACCGTGACTCCTTAATGTTGGTTACTTGATGTTGTTCACTCGATGTCTTTGACGACGCGAAAACCGGTCGTGTTGAAGCGAACCGTCGGCAGCGACTTGTTCCGAACGGCCGCGCGCGTTCCCCAAGGATAGTGGCTCCAGGAGCCGCCCTTGTTCATACGTTGCTCGGTACAGGACTTCGACTCCCAGGCCCGCGCATCTGTCGGGCGCCCGAAGTGATTCCAATGCCAGCAGTCCTCAATTATTTCCCAGACGTTGCCGAGCATGTCGTAGAGGCCGAAGGCATTCGGTTTGAAGCTCCCGACCGGCGATGTGTAGACGAAGCCGTCGCGACACGTGAACTCGCGATTGCGCCAATTGAGTTTATCGGCCATGTCGAGATCGCCGACGTTGGCATATTCGCAGGCTTGTTCGACGCCATCGCCCCAGTGCCGCGCGGTCGAGGTTCCGCCCCGTGCGGCATATTCCCATTCGGCTTCGGTCGGCAGGCGATAGCGGCGCCCCGTCTTGAAACTGAGCCACTCGACAAAGCGCTGGGCATCGCGCCAGTTGACGCACACCACGGGATCGCGCTCGGACTGGGCAAACCCCGGTTCGCGCCACGTCATGCCGTCGATAGTCTCGAATTGGGTGCCAGCCGCGTTGTAGGCTCGACAACCGCCGTCGGCCGTCTGATTGGTGGCGGCGACGAACGCACGGTACTCGGCGAGCGTCACCTCGTATTTGCCGATGGCAAATGGCTTCGCGATCGTGATTGATGTTTGCGGCTTCTCCCAAGCCGAAACCTGAGGCCGCGTCACCCTGACGACCGGCCGCCCCTCGCCCTCGCCGGGGCCGGCCGCGGTATCGCCTTCAGAGGCCATGTTCTCGCGATCGGTTTCGGCATCGGGCGCCCCAATGACGTACTGCCCGGCCGGTACCGTCACCATCTCCGGACAGTCGTCGCAGTCTCTAAATGACGCGGGCGCAGCCAGCGCGACGCCAAGGAGCAGTTCCGCGATCACTTACCGGCCGCGCTCGGGCCGCGGGCCAACCAGCGAGTCATCCACCGCGTGATAGATTTTGTTGGCGCAGGCTGCGTTGTCGAGGCATTCGAGAGTGAGCCGTGCAAGATCAGGCCGTGTCACTCGACCGAAGGCCATGCGGTCTTCGGTTAGGGTTGCTTTGCCGGTCAGGGCCGCCCCCTCATGATCGATCAAGCCGTTCCGAATAATCGTATACGAGATTCCACTTTGCGCCACCGCAGTCTCGGCCTTGGCCTTGTCGATCATGTTGGGCCGCATGCGCTCGAAATCGGCAAACGGAAATGTGGCTTTGGGTCCTGTGAAGATCGCTTCTGACTCCGCGACACCGATCGACGAGTGAATAATGATCTGCTTAACGCCGCCCGCTTTTCCAGCAGCGACAATGTTGACCATCGCTTCCTCGTAAAAGAGTGGCGAAGTGCGATCACGATTCGCCGAGCCGTCGATCAATGCGCGAAACTGTCCGGCCTTCACCGCGGCGACAACTTCATCTTTCTTGCGAAGATCACCCGTCGCATAAGACACGTCGAGCCCAGCAAGTCGTTTCTTGTCGGATGTGGGCCGCGCAAACACCGTCACCTTCTCGCCTTTGGCCACGAGCGCCTTGACGATGTCGGCGCCTAGCGCACCGGTGCCGCCGAACACCATCACATCGGCGCGAGCGGCGGTTGCGACGCAATGAAGCACAACCGAAAGAATAATTAAACGAACCAATGACATAGCTCGGTCCCTCCTCACCTGCTGATTTGGCCCAAATCGCCGCCGGCTTGCAAGCGCAAGCGCTCAGTCCCGTGACTTTAACGACAAACGTAGCCATCATAAAGCGGGTAGGACCTGGGCTCATTGAGGAGGCCAATATGCGTCCTATGCTTCGAAGACGCGCGTTGATACAGGCGGGACTTGGCGCCGCTTTCGCGTCTGCGATCTCCCGTCAGATCAGCGCCGCGGTCTTGGTGCGGAAAGAACAATTATCGATACCGCCCACACTCGCCGGTATCACCAAGAGCACGCGCCGGCCCGAAGCCGATGGCAAACGCGATCCGTTCCGAAAACCGGCGGAAACGATGTCGTTCTTCGGCGTCAAGCCGGGCATGACAGTCGCCGAGCTGATGACGAGCAATGGCTATTTCACTGCGGTCCTCGCCGAAGCTGTCGGCGACAGCGGCAAGGTTTATGGCGTCAACAATCAGTGGATGCGCCAACGATTTAAGGATACGGCGCGACCGCTCGGCGACTTGATCACCAAAGGCGGATACAAGAACATTGTCGAGTTGAACAACGAATTGGAAGCGCCTGGCCTGCCCGCGAGCCAGTTCGACGCGATTTTCGTGATCTGGTTTTATCATGACGTCTACTGGATGGGGGTCGACCGACCGGACATGAACAAGGCGATCCTGGCCGCTCTCAAGCCCGGCGGCATCTACGGCATCATCGATCACGTCGACGCGTCCGGTATCGGGCATCGGCGATGTCGCCAAGAACCATCGCATCGAGAAGAGCGTGGTGATTGACGATATTTCCAAGGCCGGTTTTCAACCGGTCGAGGAAACCGACCTGTACACCAACCCGCGCGACCCGCTGAACGTCAGCGTCTTTCAGCAGGAACTGCGCGGCTCGACCAATCAGTTTGTGCTGAAATTCAAGAAGCCCGCTTGAATCTGCGGAGAATCCCGATCGGATCGGGCAACTTCGCCAGTCGGTCGCGCACCGCCGCCTGAAGTTTGGGAACTTTCATGACATCGGCGATGCGCCGATCGAGAAAGGCCCAGGTGTTCGCGCAATTGTTCGAGCGATCGTCGAGCCAGTAGAGCAACGTCGATCCATAGACTGCGGCGAGTAAAGCCCGCTTGGTATAGAAATTGAAATCGATCGATTTGTCGCCGACCGCGCGCCAAATGGCGTCGACCGTGCGATAGAGCGCCTCGGCGCCGCGAAGCGGGTCGCGCAACGTCGCAGCCGGAAGCGCGCGCCGCACCGCTTCACGGTGCCGCGTCCAG
>VGEM01000369.1 GCA_016869315.1 Alphaproteobacteria bacterium
GACCGGGCCACTCTTTGTCGCGCTCGTAGGCGTTGGCGCCGATGAAGATTCCGAATGACTGCGCCATCTTCTGCAGGCGTTCGATTTCCTTTGAACCCGGAATCTCGAGACACGCCTTATCGATCCATTGCTCGGCGTTCTCATGCAACGGAAATCCCTGGAGATTGAACTCCGGGAACAGGCAGAGCTGCTTGTGCGGACCACCGCGGACCGCGACGCCGCGCAGCAGTTGCTCCCAGCGGTCGAGCGAGGTGTTGACAATCTTCATCGCGTCGTCGCGCGTCGACACATCGTTGACGACGATATTGTCGGTTTGCATGCAGGTCGCTTTCCACAGCAACGGCATGTCCCTTCCTCCATGGCAGGAAATGGTGAGCCCGGGTGGGATCGAACCACCGACCACCGCATTAAAAGTGCGATGCTCTACCGCTGAGCTACGGGCCCAAAACGCGCTTAAGATCGCCGCCCAGGGCGCGCGACGGAGGCACCATAGGTAGCACCCGATAAGGGGTCAAGGCCGCTGGATATCAGATATTGCGGCGTTCCCAGATCATCAATCGGCCGCGGCCCTGACGATCCGCCTCGGCAGCGTCGCCGTCTTCAGAGGACACACCGAGGCAAGCGAAGCCGTTCTTTTCGAGGACCCGGACTGACGCGTGATGACGTTCAAACGTGGTCGCACGCCATCCGGTCAGACGTCCCGTGCGTTGGCCCCAGCCTATCAAGCCGGTCAAGGCCTCCGACGCGAATCCCAGCCCTTCATCATCGGGACAAATGGCATAGCCAACCGTGGTCCAGCCATCAGGATCAGGCTCGCCATAGTGGCCAACAACGCCCAGCAATCGGCGCCGACCAACTTCGCCCGCGAGCAGGTACCACATCAGCCAGCCCGGCGCGGCGACGCCACGTTCCAACAGGTCGGCAAAATAGTCCTGTACGTCAGCCATCACCGCGACAGGCCATTGCGCGCTGACGCTCGCAGCCAAAAGCCCCGCAAACTTCGCTCGATCGGTCGCTGCAGCCCGCGCTAGCGGCGCGGTTGCAGCAACGGCGGTCAACCGCGTCGTCGCAAACGTCAGCGGTGTCGGGGGCGTTTTACTTCGCCTTGGCAGGAGCTGGAGCCGGCGCGTCTTTTGCGTCGGCCGCCACCAACATCCGCACGATGCGATCCGGGTAGGCGACCTGGCCGTTTCGCGCCGGGTTGCCCTTACGGATTTGATCGACGAATTCCATGCCTTCGGCGACCTCGCCCCAGTAAGTGTACTGACCATCGAGATGTGCGCTGTCGGCGAGCACGATGAAAAACTGGCTGTCGGCGGAATTGATATTGCTGGCCCGCGCCATGCTGCAGGCCCCGCGCACATGCTTGCCGGCATTGAACTCGGCCGGGATGTTGGTGCCCGAGCCGCCGGTGCCATCACCATCGGGGTCGCCGGTCTGGGCCATAAAGCCCTCGATCACGCGATGCCACACCAGGCCATCGTAAAAGCCCTGACGGGTTAGTTCCTTGATCCGCGCCACATGCTTCGGCGCGAGATCGGGCCTGAGGCGGATGACCACGCGGCCATAATCGAGATCGAGATAGAGGGTGTTTTCCAAGTCGAGCTTCCCTGTGCTTTGAGCGTTGGCGGGTCCGATAGACGTGATCGCAGCGCCGACGGCCGCGAGCCCAAGACTGAACCCAAGATTGAGCCCAAGACCGGTCATCTCGCGACGGGATATCAGGCGACGGGACCTGGGCATGTGACGTTCTCCTAAAATGAGGCCTTGTACTTATCCTTGCCGCAGCGGCGGCACAAGTCGCCGCCACATTGCAAAGCCGGGCCAAGAGCCTACATCTTGGCCACGATCTGCCGCAGAAAGGGCATCGCCATGATCGTCACCACAACAGGCTCCATCGAGGGACGCCGCATCGTCTCGTATCTCGGCCTGGTCTATGGCGAGTCGATCATGGGCACGAATATCTTCAAGGATCTGTTCGCCAGCGTGCGCGACATCGTCGGCGGCCGTTCGGCGGCCTATGAGGAGGAGATGGGCAATGCCCGCGCCCACGCGCTGGCCGCATTGGAGGCGCGCGCCAAACGGCTCGGCGCCGACGCGATCATCGGCGTGCATCTCGACACCGAAGCCATCGGCGGCGACAAACGCACGCTGCTGATGGTCAGCGCGACAGGAACGGCGGTGAAAGTGGGTTAGCGGCCGTAGGCTGCCTTGGCGAACGCCAAGAGTTCGCGATTGAAACGCTCGGCCTCTTCGTAGAACGGCGAATGCCCAATGCCGTCGTGCACCGAGAACGTCACGTTCTGGAGCTTCTTCAACCCGGCAATCTGTTCGGGGCCGAGCAGGCCATCGGCCGACCCATAGGTGACAAGGACCGGAACGTTACCGAACTTTGGCACGACTTTGGTGTTATCGAGGTTGCGTCCGGTCAGCGCCTTGCGGACATACGGCACAAGAAGAACGCTTCCTGCGCGCGAAATGTCCTGCCAGGTCTGGTCGCCCGGCTTCGCCGTCAGAAATTCGATCCCGCCGACCGATCCGTTGACGTTGTCCTCGATGCTGCCCGACATCTGCAGCTTGGCGGTCGCGGCCCGCCGCGCCGCAACTTGCGGATCGGCATTGGGTGGCGGCGCCGGGAACATGGGTTGCACCAGGCCGCCCGCAGAGCCGACCAGGTTCACACCGACGATGCGGCCGGTGCCGTGATGATCAACCACATTGGCGATGACAAAACCGCCGAACGACCAGCCGACCAGCACCGCCTTCTGGACGCCAGTCGCGTCCATCACCGCGACGATGTCGTCGGCCCACAGCTTTGAATCATGATACGAAGCCTGATCCCACGGCTTGCCCGAATTGCCGTGTCCGCGGAGATCCATCACAACTAAGTGGAAGTCGCGATTGAGTTCGACCGACTCAAGCTGCTTCTTGAAGCTGGTATGCGTCTGAGCGAAGCCGTGGATCAGGACGATCGCGGGCTTCGATTTGTCGCCGGTCTCGACCACATTGAGCGGCAATCCACCGGCGCCGGGGACAGTCTTGTAATCGAGGGCAATCGCAGGTGATGAAAGCGCAGCGGCCACAACGACACCCAACAGATTCAACGCTTTCATTCTCACTCCGCTGTCGGCGCGTGGGCCGATCTCTTTCTCGTCGCGTCAATCGCCTCCTGCGCGCGAACGACCTTTTGCCTCAACGAAGCCAACTCGGATTTGTCCAAGGCCCGGGGTTCTGCTGAGGTAGCCTGCTTCCGGGTCGGTGAGGCAGTCGAGCCCAAATCCGGTCTCTTCTTGGATGAGTTGCGCAAGGCCAGCTCCGTGCTTTGCCTCGCGAACATCGAGCGATTGAGACTGTAGCGCAATGATGTCATTGCCTCTACTCGCGGTCAACGTTGTCGCGCCAAGAATGACTCCGCCGCAGCTCAAAACGTGTCCACGCAAGTTGGCCAGTGTCCCACCCATGCCAAAGTGGTCGTCGACTATCAAATAGCGGCGGCCAGGGAACACCCGCCCATCAAATGTCGCTTGGTGAACCAACCGATTGAACCCATCGGCCCGGGTGTGAGAAACAATATTCGCTTGGACAATATCGAGCGCGATCCCGCCGCCTAAACGGTCTGCGAGTGCATTTGCAAACCCGATTGGTATTGCATTGAACCCTAATACCAACCCGCGCGGTGACTGACTTGCGGGGGACTCCCAAGACGGTCGCGTCGTGATTCAAGGTGGCAAACCTGGAAGGAGGTTTGCCATGGCCCGGCCGATCGAAGTT
>VGEM01000370.1 GCA_016869315.1 Alphaproteobacteria bacterium
TGCTTCCACGGGCGGGATTGGGGATTGGGCCTATAAGCGAAGACGCCCGCTAACCTTTTGGGTTAGCGGGCGCATTTGGTTGCGGGGGCCGGATTTGAACCGACGACCTTCAGGTTATGAGTGGAATGGAACAGATCATGAACAATCACGCAGGATTGCGTTTTCTTCGCTATTTCCGTAGGTTAGCGCCCTGAGGCGCGTAAGCAACTTCCGATTCTGAGGGCCGCGTTGCTGCGCCATCAGAAAGCGTTGCTCGGCGACCAACCCATTGCCGGCAAAAATCTGGCCGCATAGAATTCAACCAGCGGCGCCTGCTGCACTAATTTCAACAGGCTCCGGGACTATCCGGGCGCCGTCCTTGCTCAGCGCATAAATCTGGCACCGGTCCTCATATGGTACTCGCCGGTATCGGCTCATCAGTAACCTCTCGTGAATGCAAGAGGTTAGCCCTTCGCCGATCCATCAAATTATGCACTGGCTACTTGAACCCGCGAGAGTAAAATCGCGAGAGAACGTTTAAGTTCAGTTTCTCTCCCTCCGCCAACTATTTCCAGTAAGATGTTGATTTAATTGATTTTTTATACAATCGTAAACGCGTCATACCACATTTCATCCCACATTTCGATTTTGATAGGCCCACTCTAGACGCCCTATTTGGCGCAGCAATCCATGGCCACCTCGTTGATCGCGATAGTTCTGCCGGGCCAGCCAATCTGCCGGCAGGTCGAGGTGCTCGGGTGCCTTTGCGATCGCCAGCGATTGAATGAGCTCCGCTCGCAGCGTCGGCGTTTGCTACCGCCTATAGTCGTCAGCCGGGATTGCGAAGTTCACGTTCTGCGCTTCCCGACGGCTCATTGTCGTTACGCCGACCAGGTTACCGTAGGCGTCGAACAGGCCGCCGCCGGATGATCCCGGTGATATTGGCGCGCTCGTTTGGATCATGCGCATGCCGCCGTCGAATACACGCTTCGATGACACGATGCCCGGCGCAATACTCAGTTCTAAACCCTGCGGCGCACCTATCGAGTAGACCTGTTCCCCGATATTGAGATCGGCGAACGGGCGCACGGGAACGAAGACCGGAAGGTCCGCCTCCGAGCGCAGTACGCAGCGATCGGCGTCCGCGTTGGCCGACACCACATTGGCCCGATGCACGCTACCTTCGCGCATCACGATCACGACATCCGCGCCCCGTACCACGTGGCAATTCGTTAGCAAGTGACGGCTGGAGATTGCGACGGCCGAGCCTTGACTCACGCCAGGATCGCGCGCCCGACCGCGATCGGTGAAGGCGCCGACGACGAAGACCGCACCCGAAACGCGGCGGAACACATCCTGCGCGCGCAGTTCCACATCGCCGCCAAGCTTGAGGGTAATGCCCTCGACCTTTCCGGACCGGTCGACGTTCCGATACGGATCGGCGGGTGGCGGTGAGATAGATGCTGGCGGTAGTGTCGCGGTCACTCCCGTGTCGCGCGGCCGGATGTCATGGTCGACCTTGAAGCCGTTAGCGATGGCGGTGACAAGGAAGCCGTGTCGCGTGGCGTCGTCGTGATTCATCCGGTAGATGAACTGCGCGACGCTGAATGAACGCCGCTCGGCCCGCTGGTAATACCAGATGCCGCCCCGCACGCCCGAAATCACGAACCACGTCTCGGTGCGGACTGAGTAAAGGATACGAGCGTCAGGCTCCGCCGAATTGACAAGCGACTCGAAGGCCGACTTGAACAAGGCCTCGGTGACGTTAGGCACCACCACGACGCGGAATTCGGCGCTGGGTATGGACGTCGCAAACTCGATGCCACCGTTCTCAAGTTGCCGCCCGGGCGAGAAAATCCGCGCCGGATAGCCGATCGAATAGCCGACCGCATCGTTTCGGAAGTTCGTCCAGCGCCAGTGGTCGCGCACCGCTATCCCTTGGCGCACGAGTTCCACCGCCTGCACCGGCTCCAACACACCCGTTGGCTTCATTCCCTGCGCGCGCTGCCAAGCCTCGACGGCGCCGCGCGTCATGCGGCCATAGTCACCGTCGACCATCGAGCCGTAGTGTTGCGTCCAGATCAGCGCCTTTTGCACATCGACGGTGCGTATGAGGTCGGCCGACAGTGACATTCCGCCGGCCTGATCGAAGGCGCTCGCCGGACCTTGCGAGAGCGCGCTCGGCTGGACACACATCCCGAGCACCACGCCCACCGCCCACAGGCGCAGGCATTGGAGGCACCCCCACCGAACCACTGCGCGCGTCTCCCTCGTCAGACTGCAACATCCTGCGATGGAGGCTGATGCTCGGCAAGCGTCGATCTAGCTCGCGTCACGAGCGGCGTTCGATCCAAATCGCCGCCGCTTGGGACGCGCCGGCGACTGACCTTAGCCTACCGCCACCACCGCTTACTGAGCCGCCATTCCCAAGGCGCCATGTGCGGGCCTGCCCAGGCACCGGCTCCGGCCACCCGCGCGCGGTCCTCTTGCGGCCGGTATTTGTCGCTGTAGCGCACGAACGCTCGGGCCAGGCCACGCTCGACCAGCCAGCCGCCGACGTCGACGCCGCCCACGCTGCACGATGCGATGACGCGGCCGTAACGATCCGTCGTGGCGCCATCGGCCTGCACCACCGGCTCGCACGTCATCTCGCGACCGTCGATCATCTTGCGCAGCGCGGCGGCGGCAACCAGTCCGCATCGGTATGGCGCCAGCGGCGCGCCGCGATGGCACACCTGATGCATCTCGAAGGCGTCGACGCCGTGCAGCCGAATCTCGATGCCGTTGATTATCCAGCTATCGGCATCTTTCAGCCGGGCGTGGCCGGCGATGGTCTGCGGCGCGGCGAGGGCGACCTTCGCCGACCCGTTGATGGTCTCGGCGCCGGCCGGTAGAGCGAGGGCGCAGAGCAAGGCGAAAACGGCGAGGATCGGGCGCATGATGGCCCTACGAAACGGCGCAGGGGCGCATCCCCACGCTTGATGCTTCGCAAGATGCGTCGGCATCTGCGCAGCCGATGCACGACTCAGGGACTAGCGGGCGGGCGCGACACTAATGTCAACATCGACCGCACCAGCTGGTGGATCAGCAATCCGTTGACGAAAAGGGATTCTATCCAAAGGCGCGATACGATCAGGATTGAGAAAGAAAACCCGTTCCCCGATAGGTTGGCGGTTCTGATCCTTGAAAATGAAGCGGATATGGCCCGGTGTCACAATGCTGGCGGATATGTTGACGATCTCGCCGCTGGCGACGATACCGCCTCCACCGTCTGGTGAGGCTTCGAGCTTCACATTTTCGAGCATTAGCACGCTCAACGGTGCCGTCTTATCGGGTGTCGTGGGCTGCGCCAACTGTCTTTGAAACGCTAACCACGTCGTAGCGATCGATCTCTCCCAGTCGCGCATGGCGCCAGCGACGATGTCTGGCGAGTACCCTAACAAAGCGAGAGCTTTGCCGATCCGTGCGCGCATCGCCGAGGGGGTGTTAAACGCCGTGGCACTCCACCCGTAGGCTTGCGCAGCCTGTTGATCCATGTCTGTCGCAATCCAGTCCATGGCGTGACACTGCATTGCCAAGTCAACCGCTCTGGCAGCTGCGGCTCGTTCGAAGCACTCGCCAACAAGCGTTGCGAGCCCCATCATTCCGCTCACCCTAAAGCTGTTCCATACCTGGGTGTGTTCCCCGTCAGGGCTCATAGGACAGATTGAGGTGTTTGCGTAGCGGAGTGCTTTCGGCTCATCGTCACCGTTGAGAGGGACGAGGATGAGACCGATGAAGCAG
>VGEM01000371.1 GCA_016869315.1 Alphaproteobacteria bacterium
GATCTCGCCACCGGCAAGCAGCTCTGGTCGGCCGATCTGCCGGCGCCGGGCATGGCGCTGCCGATGACCTACATGGCGGGCGGGCGGCAATACGTCGTCATCGCCGCCGGGGGCAGCTCGCGGGTCGGCACCGATGTCGACGATTCGTTGATTGCCTTCGTGTTGCCTGAGCCCGGCAAGTGATTCGATCGCTCGGCGGGTTTGGCCTTGCGATAGCGTTCGTCGGCACCACGGTCGCGCAGGATTGGCCGGCCTATGGCGGTGCCGACGGTGGTGGGCAGTATTCGCCTCATGCCCAGATTCGCGACATCAATGTCGCCAAACTGAAACCTGTTTGGACGTTTCATTCGGGCGATGTATCGCAGCCCGAATCGCCGGCGGGCGGGTCGTCGTTCCTGGCGACGCCGATCCACGCCAACGATCACCTATATTTCTGCACGCCACTCGGACGGATCATCGCGCTCGATCCGGCGACCGGCGCCGAGACATGGCAGTTCGATCCCCACGCGTCGCTGATCGACGACCCGCGCCTGGCGATGAATTGCCGTGGCGTTGCCTATTGGCAAGCGGGCGAGCCTGAATTCGGCAAGGTTTGCCAGAAGCGAGTCTTCCGGAGCGACTTCACCTCCAGTGGAGCCCATCTTTACAGTGTTGACGCCGACACCGGCCGGCCATGCATGGACTTTGGCGCTGCCAGGGGTCAGGGCGGCATGGTTGCTTTCGCCGCGTTCGACTGGAAAGGCAAAGGCGCGGTGTTTCCAACCTCGGCCCCCGTGGTGATCGACGATCTGGTGATTGTCGGCACCGGCGTCGGCGATAACATCGATGCCGATGCGCCCGATGGCATCGTCCGGGCGTTCGATGTGCGCAGCGGTGAAGAACGCTGGGCGTTCAATCCGATCCCGCCCGAGCTTAGCGACAAAACCGGCGGCGCCAATGTCTGGGCGCCATTCTCGGCCGATCCCGAGCGTGGGCTCGTTTTCCTTCCGACCACGAGCCCCAGTGTCGATCCCTACGGCGGGCTTCGTACAGCCGATGTGCCGATCGCCAACAGTATTGTCGCGTTGAAGGCGGCGACGGGTGAGATTGCCTGGCATTTCCAAACCGTCCGCCACGATCTGTTCGACTACGATCTGCCGGCCCAACCCATCCTGGCCGACCTGACCAGGAATGATGTCAAGACGCCGGTGGTGATCCAGACGGCCAAGACCGGGTTAACGTTCGTCTTCAATCGCGAGACTGGCGAGCCGTGGTGGCCGATCGGAAATCCTGAAGTGCCACAGACCGACGTGCCGGGAGAAACCTCGTCGCGTACTCAGCCGGTGCCCGTGTTGCCCGAGCCTTTCGCGCGCCAGGACCTGACGCGCGACGAGCTGTTTGGGCTGACACCGCTAGATCGCATGGCCTGCCAGCGCAAGTTCGACGCGGCCCGGTACGAAGGCCTGTTCACGCCGCCGAGCCTCAAGGGGTCGATCATTTTTCCCTCGATGTTGGGTGGCGGCAACTGGGGCGGTGCCGCGTTCGATCCGAGGCTCAATCTTCTTATCGTGAAGTCCGAGAATCTCGCCACCTATGTCAAGCTCGTCGCCAAACAACCGGGCGAAGTCGACCGCGAAGTGAATTTGGTCGATTTCCTCAATCAGCCGCTGAAGGGAACGCCCTATCGGATGGAGGGCGACATGTTTCTGTCGCCGCTCGGTATTCCCTGCACACCGCCGCCCTGGGGCACGTTGACGGCGATCGACATGACAAGCGGCAAGGTCAAATGGCAGATGCCGCTCGGGCGCATCGAGAAATGGGGTATCCCGCTGCCCAAGTCCTGGGGTTCGCCCAATGTCGGCGGGCCGCTGGTGACGGCCGGCAATCTGATCTTTGTTGGCGCCACCATGGACAGCCGTTTCCGCGCGTTGTCGATCGCCGACGGCAAGGAGTTGTGGTCGGCCGAACTGCCCGCGCCAGGCATGGCGGTGCCGATGAGCTACGTCGCTGGGGGACAGCAGTTCGTCGTGATTGCCGCCGGAGGGAACGCGCGCGTCGGTACCGCGCTCTCGGATGCCTTGGTCGCGTTCGCCTTGCCGCAATAACGCTCAGAGCTTGTGACCGGTGCTGGCATCGGCAACCAAGCCCGCGAGCACATACCGCCGTGCCGGGCGACCATCGGCGGCAACAGGGTTTGCCGCCGCCAGGATGGCCGGCGCCATCAAGTTCTTCCGGCGCGCGATTGGCGCGCGACGGCGATCACTCACGTCACGGCTGTCCGCTCACCAGCAACATCGGCCCCGACAGCGTGACCTTCTGTCCGCCGGACGCGTCGCGCCTGGCTCCGCCCGACACCTCGATGGTGCACGCGCCACAGACATTGGCGACAGTGCCGCCAGCCGGCACGGTGACGGTCTTGCGGCCGTCGGGTGTCACGATCGTTATGGTTCGATCCTGCTTATCTTTATTGACCACATCGACGGCCATGGCTGAGGCCGCCAAAAATCCCGTCATCGTCAATACCATCACGATGATCACGGGAGCTTTGAGCACTGCACACTTGAGCACGGCACACATGGCTGCCTCCCAAGCTCCGTCCACGGTATGTGCGGACGGTCCAAGTCTCTGCCTCATTTTGAGAAGTGCCAACCGGTATCCTTCGACTGGTATCGCAGGCGCCAAATGGAAAACGCCCTAGTCGATGGACCAAGGCGTTTTCACTCGCAGAATTCTAAGAACCGTTTTTGTTGCTCTTCCGCTTGGCCCTTCCTCCGTCGTGGCGAGCCGATCGAAACTTGCCCGTTTTCGATCCTAACGGTTGGGCGTCTGAAGCCTTTCCGGCCTTCCGTCGCCTTCTGTTATCGGGCCCGCCGTCGGTTTGCGCCGCCGCCAAGCCAAGAAACTGTGCATTTGTGAAGCGGCTGCTGGGCAACTGCCCGCCACCATCCTCACGAGTCGGCTGGGACTCTCCCACAGCCTTTCAATTCGATCAAACGAATAACATTAAGGTTTTAGTTCAATATTTTTTGATTATGGGGGTGTTTTTGCGCGCTCCGGCAAGGGCCGCTAACCCTTTGTTTTATTTACGCTGCAGGGGTGGATGGGGTACCGGCTCCCAGGTCGATCCACCGACCGAGGTCGATGGAATTGACCTGAGCGGCTTCCGGCTCGTCCGGAACCTGGCCGATTGGAGCGGTGCAATGGGCCAGGCAGGGCGCATGTCCGGCGGGGTTGGCGATGGGAAGGCTCAGCGAAAGAAAACGCATCGACCCACCACGAACCGAGGTCATCACCCGTTCGGTAAGATATCCACACGGGCGGGTGACGACATGGGTCGCGACGGTCCAAACATGTCCACGCAGTCGCTCGGAGTAAAACTTGAGACCGTCCATACCCGTTAGATTTTGGCCCACGCTAAGTTCACGACTGGTGGCGAACAGCCTGATCGGCATGCGATTGCCGATGAGGTCGATGTCGAGCAGGGCGATTCGCGGCTGCACGATGGGATCCACGCGATCGAGAAACGTGGCGAGGGATGGGCCAATCGATCCGGCTGTGTGCGACAGGCTGCTCCAATGTTCGGCGAATCGATGGATCATCGATCTCGCATTCGACTCCGCCGCGTTGGCTGCAGGCTCCCGGCATTCGACGAGCGATTTCATCTGAAAAGCCACGTTCGACCCGAGATGAAAGTGATAATTGAAATTCTGCGGATTGTCGGCGCCATTTTAATAGTGTGGCTTGTAACCCAATAGCA
>VGEM01000372.1 GCA_016869315.1 Alphaproteobacteria bacterium
CACGATCCTCTGATCGGGCCGAAGTTTGATCGTCCCGGCGTTTCGCGTAATGTAATTGACCAGCGCGGCGGGGTTCGGAAAGGTATTTCCGCGCAAAGCGACCACCGCGCCTTTGGGGCCGGCATCGACTTTCTCCACGTTGGCGCGCCGACATAGCGACTTGATCCCAACCACACTCAGCAAGTTCTCGACCTCGGGCGGCAGGGCGCCGAACCGGTCGACCAGTTCGACGGCAAACGAATCCACTTCCGCGCGGTCCTTGATGTCGCCGATACGGCGATAGAGCGCGAGCCGCGTACCAAGATCCTTGACGTAGCTATCGGGGATGAGGACCGAGACGCCAACGTTGATCTGCGGCGACCATTCGTCGTTCGCGGGAACATTGTTCAATGTCCCTGCCCGTGCCGCCGCCACGGCTTCCTCGAGCAGGTGCTGATAAAGCTCGACGCCGACTTCCTTGATATGGCCCGACTGTTCTTCACCCAAGAGATTGCCGGCGCCCCGGATATCGAGGTCGTGGCTCGCCAGCGAAAAGCCCGCACCAAGACTGTCGAGCGTCTGCATCACATCGAGGCGCTTCTGCGCGTTCACGGTCGGCTTGCGGTCGGGCGGCAGCGTCAGATAGGCGTAACCGCGCGCCTTGCCCCGCCCGACCCGGCCGCGCAGCTGATAAAGCTGGGAAAGGCCGAACATGTCGGCGCGATGAATGCAAATTGTGTTCACCGTTGGCATGTCGAGTCCGGACTCGATGATGTTGGTCGAGACCAAAACGTCGAATTTACCATCGGCGAACGCGGTCATCACATCTTCAAGCTGGTTGGGCCGCATCTGACCGTGGGCAACGGCATACGTCACTTCCGGCACGAGCTTTCGCAATCGATCGAGCACGTCGTCGATGTCCGCGAGGCGCGGACAGACGTAGAACGTCTGCCCGTCCCGGAAGCGTTCGCGCAGAATGGCCTCGCGAACAACAACGGGATCGAACGGCAATACGAACGTGCGCACCGCCAGGCGATCGACCGGCGGCGTGGCGATAATCGACATGTCGCGCACGCCGGTGAGCGCCATTTGCAGGGTGCGTGGAATCGGCGTCGCTGACAGCGTCAAGACGTGCACATCGGCGCGAAGTTGCTTGAGGCGTTCCTTATGGCTGACGCCGAAGTGCTGCTCCTCGTCGACGATCAAGAGGCCAAGACGCTTGAAGGAAATGCCCTTGGCCAAGAGCGCGTGCGTGCCGATGACGATGTCGACGGTGCCGTCAACGAGTCCGGCCCGGGTTTTGTCGGCCTCCGCCGTCGTGACCATCCGAGACAGCTGCTCGATCCGGAGCGGGAACCCGGCAAATCGCTCTCGAAAGACGCGCGTATGCTGACGCGCGAGCAGTGTGGTCGGAACAACGACCGCGACTTGGCTGCCATTCATGGCTCCGGCAAACGCGGCGCGTAGCGCCACCTCGGTCTTGCCAAATCCGACATCGCCGCAGATCAACCGATCCATCGGCTTGCCCTTGCCCAGATCGTCGATGGTGTCGCCGATGGCCTTCAATTGATCGTCGGTCTCGGCGTAGGGGAAACGGGCGCAGAATTCGTCGTAGAGACCCTCGGGCGGCAACACGGGGGCCGAGTCCTTCACCTGCCGTTCGGCAGCGATACGGATCAGCTGCTCGGCCATGTCGCGGATGCGCTCTTTGAGTTTCGCCTTGCGCGCCTGCCAGGCCGCGCCGCCAAGTTTGTCGAGCTGGACGCCCGCGGTCTCGCTGCCGAAGCGCGACAGAACCTCGATGTTTTCGACCGGAACAAACAGCTTGTCGCCGCCGAGATAAATGATCCGGACGCAATCGTGCGCCGCACCGCCGACAGTCAGCGTCTCGAGTCCCTCGTACTTGCCGATGCCATGCTCGACATGGACGACCAGATCACCCTCGGTCAATTGCGAGGCTTCGGCGATGAAGGCATCGGCCTTGCGTCGCTTACGACCGGTTCGGACCAGTCGGTCGCCGAGGAGGTCCTGCTCGGACACGATCGCGAAGTCGGCCGAAACAAATCCTCGTTCCAAGCCCAGGACGACGGCCACAACGGCCGACGCCGGCAACGCAATCGCTTTGCTCCATGAAATCGACTCGGTCACAGCCTCAAGACCGTGCTCCTTGAGAACCGTGACGAGCCGGGCGCGTGATCCCGCGCTGAAGCACGCGAGAACGACGCGCCTGCCCGCAGCCTGTTCGGCCTTGGCGTGGGCGACGAACGCTTCGTAGACGTTTTCGTTGGGCCTGGCGCGGACATCGGCAAAATCCCGTCCCGGGCGGCCGCCGGCGTCGTCAAACGTACCGATATCCGGCGCGGCATAGGGGCGGAACGCCGCAACCGTGCGGCGCGACAACACTGTCGCCCAAGGCACGTCGCGCACGAACAGGAGGTCGGGTTCGATGGGATGGTAGATCATCCCCTCGCCCGCCTTCGAAGTCGCAATGGTTCGGCGCGCATCGTGGTAGTCGCGAATCATTTCCCATCGCGTCGCCACCGACTCCTCGATGTCGTGATCGAGCGAGATACTGGCGGTTGGCATGTAGTCGAAAATCGTCGCCAGACTGTCATGAAATAGCGGCAGCCAGTGCTCCATACCAAGCGCGCGCTGCCCCTGGGAAATCGCCTCGTAGAGCGTGTCGCCTTCGGCAACGGCGCCGAACATTTCCCGGTAGGTTGACCGGAACCGCGATATCGCCTCCGGCGTCAGCATGATTTCGCTCATCAGGCCGACCGTCGCCGATTCCAGCGTTCCCGTCGTCCGCTGACTGACAGGGTCGAAGGTTCTGATCTTGTCGACCTCGTCGCCAAACAGATCGACACGGATCGGCTCGGGGCGGCCCGGCACGAACAGATCGATCAGACCGCCGCGCACGGCGTACTCGCCGGGCTCCATCACCTGCTCGGCGCGGACGTATCCGGCGCGGTCCAGGAACTGCAGAAACTCGTCCTGACTCAATTTTGCCCGCGGTGTCAGCGTGCGCGAGCCGTCGGCAAAAAATTCCCGAGCCGGGACTTTCTGCACGGCCGCGCTGGCGGTCGCAATGACCAGACGCGCGCCACCGGTTTGAGGCGGGATGGCCATGCGGCCAAGGCTGTCGATGCGATGGGCGGCCACGTCAGGGTGCGGCGAAACCCGGTCATAGGGAAGGCAGTCCCACGCGGGCAGTGTAATGACCTCCACGTCAGGAGCGAAAAACGCGACGGTTTCGGCCAATGCCGTCATGCGCGGCTCGTCGCGAGCAAGGTGGAGGCTGCCGTCGCGACCCGCAGCTCTTGCCCGCTTGGCCAGGACCAGACCGTCGAAACCCTCGGGCACGCCGGCAATGACGCGTGCGTCGATCTTGGAAATGAACCGATCCATGGTTAGAGCGCCGCTGTATCCCTCACGTGGCGTTCAAGGCGATCGTAAATGGTGCCACGCCAGCGATCGGGCACGACGGCCCGCCCGAGAAGCCAGTTCACGAGGTCGGGGTCAGGCTCATCGAGCAATTGCTCGATCTGGTCGAACTCCGCCGGGTCGAGCTCGGCGAAAACGGCCGAAAAGAATCCGCCGATCATGACATCGGCCTCTTTGGTTCCGCGGTGCGTCGCGCGGTAAAGAATTCGCTTTCGGCGAGCATCAATGTCCAGCAGCACAACAACGTTCCTCAAATGCAGACAGACTCCGCCCCGGAATGCCCAAAAGGGCGGCGGGACAGAGCCTCT
>VGEM01000373.1 GCA_016869315.1 Alphaproteobacteria bacterium
TCGGACTGTTTTCGGTCTCCCGTTTCGTCGGCCTCGGCCAGGCGCTCGCCGCGGCCACGTTCACCATCGCGGTCTATCCGTTGATCGGCTGGCTGCTGGCCAAAGCCCAACTCAGGCTGATGTCGCAGTCATGATGATCAATCGCGACAGCGACTGGGTTCGCATGTTCAACCGCCGCGCCGCGGTGATCGCCGGCGGCCAGGCCGTGATGATTTCCGCGTTGGCGGCCCGGCTCTACTATCTTCAGGTCATCGAATCCGAACGCTATCGCGTTCTTGCCGAAGAAAACCGCATCAACCTGCGGCTTCTGCCGCCGCCTCGCGGCCGCATTCTCGATCGGTTCGGACAGCCGCTCGCCGTCAATCAGCAGAAATTCCGGGTGCTGATCATCCCCGAGCAGGGCGGCAATTTGCGCGAGACCTTGGCGGCGCTGTCGAAAATTGTGCCGCTCGGCGATCACGAGCGCGAGCGCGTGCGCCAGGAAGCGGCGCGCAGTCGCGGATTTCTGCCGGTCCTGATTCGCGAAAACCTGACCTGGGAGGAAATGGCGCAGATTCAGGTGAACGCGCCCGATCTGCCCGGCGTCGTGATCGATGAAGGCCTCACGCGTCATTACCCGCAGCGCGAGAACGCCGCGCACTTGCTGGGCTATGTCGCCGCCGTCGACGAGAAAGATCTGACCGGCGACCCGCTGTTGCAGTTGCCGGGCTTTCGTATTGGCAAGGCCGGGATCGAGAAAATCTTCGACCCCGCGCTGCGTGGCCGCGGTGGCACCAGCCAGGTCGAGGTCAATGCGTACGGCCGCATTATCCGTGAGCTCGAACGCAAGGAAGGCGAGTCGGGCGCTGACGTTCATCTGACCATCGACGAACGATTGCAATATTTTGCCGGCGAGCGGCTCGGCCCCGAGAGCGCCGCCGTGCTGGTGATGGATATTCATACCGGCGAGTTGCTGGTGATGGCGTCGAGCCCGTCGTTCGACGCGAATGCCTTCAGCCGCGGCCTGACTCAGGACGAGTGGAAGGCCCTGTCGGGCGACCCGCGCTCGCCGCTGACCAACAAGGCCATCGCCGGCCAATACTCGCCCGGTTCGACCTTCAAGATGGTCGTGGCGTTGGCCGCGCTTGAGCATGGCGTGATCACGCCCGACCAGCATGTCTACTGCAACGGCCGCATGGCGCTCGGCAGCTACGTCGCCCATTGTCACAAGAAAGAAGGCCACGGCGCCGTCGACATGGTGACCGGCATCACCCGATCTTGCGATGTCTATTTCTACGAAATCGCCCGCCGGCTCGGACCCGACAAGATCGCCGCCATGGCCCGCCGGCTCGGCTTCGGCGCGACCTCGGGCATCGGCCTTGCCGGTGAACAGTCAGGCCTGGTGCCGACCGAAGCCTGGAAGAAGGCCGCGCTGGGCGACATCTGGCATCCGGGCGAATCGCTCCACCTTGGCATCGGCCAGGGTTACTTGCTGTCCACGCCGATTCAGCTCGTCACCATGACCGCGCGGATCGCCAACGGCGGATTGGCGGTTTCGCCCAGGCTGACGCGCGATGCGGTCGCAACGGCTGCGGTGCCACTCGAAAACCTCGGCATCGCGCCCGAGCATCTCGAGGTCGTGAAAAAAGGAATGGTCGAGGTCGTGGCCAGTCCCGGCGGTACGGCCCGCGCGTCGAAGCTCCGATTCAAGGACGGCGAGATGAAGGGCTGGCAGATGGCCGGCAAGACCGGCTCGACCCAGGTCTATCGCATCACCGCCGCCGAGCGCGAAGCGGGCATGCGCAAGCAGACCGATTTGCCGTGGGAGCTGCGCGATCATGCGCTTTTTGTCGCCTACGCGCCGGTGCACGAGCCAAGGTATGCCATCGCCGTGCTGGTCGAGCATGGCGGCGGTGGCGGCACCGCCGCGGCTCCCATTGCGCGCGATGTGATGGAAGAGGTGCTCAGGCTCGATCCTTCGCGCAAGCCGCGCGTCGACGACAGTCAAATCGCTCAGAATGCCGCCGAGGCGCCGACATGAGCGACATCGGTTTCCTCTCCGCGCGCCTTCGTCGCGGCGACATGTCGGCGACGGAGAAGCTGTTCCAGATCAGCTGGTCGTTCGTGTTCTGGCTGTGCTGCATCGCGGCCTTCGGTTTCGCGATGCTGTACTCCGCCGCAAACGGCAGCCTGCAGCCTTGGGCCATGCCGCAAATGATGCGCTTTGGCATCGGGATGTTGATCCTGATCGCGGTGGCATTGATCGATGTGCGGCTGGTGATGCGCTATTCGTATTTCTTCTATGCCCTGGTGATGGTCCTGCTGCTGATCGTCGAGGTCCGCGGTGTGATCGGCGGTGGGGCCCAGCGTTGGATCGATCTCGGCTTCATCAATTTGCAGCCGTCCGAACTGATGAAGCCCGCCATCGTGTTGGCGCTCGCCCGTTATTTCCAGGGTGTCGGTCTCGACGACATCAGCCATCCCTTAATTCTCGCTGTGCCGCTCGCCTTGATCGGCGCGCCGTTCGTGTTGATCGCCATTCAACCCGACCTCGGCACGGCAGGCATGATTCTGATGGGTTCTGTGGTGATGCTGTTTCTTGCCGGCGTCAGGCTATGGAAATTCGCCGTTGTCGGCGCCATGGGCCTCGCGGCGATACCGATTGCCTGGGGTTTGTTGCGCGAATACCAGCAGAAGCGCGTGCTGACGTTTCTCAACCCCGAGAACGACCCGCTCGGTGCGGGCTACCACATCCTCCAGTCCAAGATCGCGCTTGGCTCGGGCGGATTGTTCGGCAAGGGGTTCATGGAAGGCACGCAGAGCCACCTCAACTTCCTCCCTGAGCGCCAGACCGACTTCATCTTCACCATGCTGGCGGAAGAGCTGGGCCTGGTCGGCGCGCTGACGCTGATCGGGCTCTACGTGATCGTGCTGATTTACGGCTATGCAGTGGCGTTTGGCTGCCGTCACCAATTTGGCCGGATGGTTGCCCTTGGGCTTACCACCACCTTCTTCCTCTACTTCTTCATCAACATGGCGATGGTGATGGGCCTGATTCCGGTGGTGGGCGTGCCGCTGCCCTTGATCTCTTACGGAGGCACCGCGCTGTTCACGCTCATGTTCTCGGCCGGAATCCTCATGAATATCTGGGTTCACCGCGACGTCTAGATGGGTGTGCGCGGCGGCGTCGGCGATCTGTAACCGGTTGAAACCACGGGCCCGGCGCGACCAACGTCGCGCCCAACTTGGCGCCCACCCTCGCGCCCAACTTGGTGCCCTTGCACCACCTCCGGGGCGGCCCTATAACCGCCGCCACTCAAGGACCCAAACACGTTTGACGCGGACGACTTCACCGTCCGCGCGGCGGGCGCATAGCTCAGTTGGTAGAGCAGCTGACTCTTAATCAGCGGGTCCCAGGTTCGAGTCCTGGTGCGCCCACCAAATTTCCCAAATAAATCAATGGGTTAAATAAAGTGGTTTACGGAACCACCATCGAAAAAGTACCTTTACGTCGCATTTACGTAGAGGGAGCCATTTCAATGGCTGCATCGATCCTCGATAAACACGAGTTCCTTGATGGGCGAATCGTCGTTTATCGCCGTGGTGACATAGGCGACAACTCCAACTTCTCTGTCCGCCTACGCATTCCTAAAGCCCCTGGATATGTCGTTCGGTCCAGCGGCACCTCGGACCTATTCCAAGCTCGTAAGTTTGCCGAAAGCCTTTATGACGATCT
>VGEM01000374.1 GCA_016869315.1 Alphaproteobacteria bacterium
CGCGCACCTGGTCGATCTTTCCGGCCGCAACATCGAGGACATGGAGCGCGCCACTGCCTAGGCCGGCGAGGCCAAGCAACTTGAAGAAGGCGATCCGCCCACCATCTGGCGACCAGGACGGATACTGCACCTCGGTGTCGAGATCGGTGAGTTGACGCTGTGCGCCCGACGACAGGTCGTGTACCCACAATTCGGTCTTGCCGCTGCGATCCGACACGAACGCAATCTGTCTGCTGTCGGGCGACCACGCTGGGTCAAAAAACCAGCGCCGCATCATCGGTGAGCTTGGTTGCCGGCTGACCGGGCACACCAATCCAGATGTCGCCAAGCGCGGCGAAGGCCACGCCGCTGCCGTCGGGCGCCAGGACCGGTCCGCGAATGCCTTTGACCGGGCGAGGCTCGCGCGACGTAAAGTCAAAGGATTTCCGGGCGTAGGTCGGCCGATCCAATGTGACAGTGGCGGAGAATGGGATCCGACGCGCGATGGGTTGATCGTCGCCGAGCCGGGTGCGCTTGATCGCCGCGTCAGCGGCGTAGAGATATTCGCTCGGCGACAGCCATGCCGCGCGAAAGCCGAAGATATCCTCGCTGTTGTCCGAGACCTGACGCGCGACGCCCGTTGAAATATCAAGTGCGTGAAGCGCGCTGCGGTCACGCGTTGTAGCCACAAACAGAACGTGAACTCTGTCGGGCGACCACGACACGCCCGACACTGCGCCTTCGACGGGCGCCAACAACCGCTCGCCGACACCTTCGAATGAAATAGTATACACGCCGTTGCCTTCTGCACGATCGGACGCATAGGCGATCCGCTTGCCGTCCGGAGACCACGTGGGGCTGTGTTGGTTGGCTGAGCCCGTGGTGAGCTGGCGCGCATCGGCGCCGTCGGCTGAAATCACCCAGATGTCGTAATTGCCGGACCGGTCGGACGACACGGCGATCCACCGCCCGTCGGGCGAGTAACTCGGTTCGCGTTCATCGAATCCGCCGGCGGTGATCTGCTTCGCATCGCCGCCGGCGGCGGGCGACGACCAGATGTGCCATCCGCCGTCATTGAAGGACTGATACGCGATCGTCGTGCCGTCGGGTGAAAACGCCGGCTGCCGCGCGTCAGCTAGGGGATCAGTGATCGCCGCCACCGCGCCGCCCGCGATCGGCATGGTCCAGATCGTGCCCTGAAGGTCGAAGGCGATCGTCTTGCCATCCGGTGACAGGGCCGCGGCGATATTGGTGCCCTCGGTCAACGTGAGCGTCGCGGCATGTACCGAAATCACGGCCGCAGCCGCCGCAAGCCACACACCAATGCAAACCCTTATGCGCACCGCCGATACTCCTGGCCTGCGATGGCAGCCTACCAAAACAAAAAGGGCCCGCCAGCGGCGAGCCCCTCTTGAAATCCGGGTTTGAAAGGGAATTAACGCTTCGAGAACTGGAAGCTGCGGCGGGCTTTGCGCTTGCCGTACTTCTTGCGCTCGACCACGCGCGGGTCGCGGGTCAGGAAACCGCCCTTCTTAAGGATCGGGCGAAGCTCGGGCTCGTAATAGGTCAGCGCCTTCGAGATGCCGTGACGCACCGCGCCGGCCTGGCCCGACAATCCGCCGCCGGTGACAGCGCAATTCACATCGAACTCGCCGACGCGGTTGGTGGCCACGAACGGCTGGGCGATCAGCATGCGGAGCACCGGACGGCCGAAGTACTTTTCGACCTCGCGGTTGTTGACAGTGATGCGGCCCTTGCCCGGCTTGAGCCAAACGCGGGCGACCGCGTCCTTGCGCTTGCCGGTGGCGGTGGAGCGGCCCTGCGCGTCGCGCTCCGGCTCGCGCACGGGTGCCGCCTGAGCCGCGACGGCGGTCTTCAGATCGGCCAGTGTCTTGGTCTGTTCGGCCATGGATGCCTCGTCTGTGTTCGGTGATCAGCGCCGATTAGCGCTTGTTCTTGGGATTGCGCGCGCCGATGTCGAGCGGTTCGGGCGTCTGGGCTTCGTGCGGATGCTTCGGCCCGGCGTAGACCTTGAGCTTCTTCATCTGCTGGCGCGCGAGCGGACTGTCTTTCGGCATCATGCGCTCGACCGCCATCTCGATGATGCGGCCGGGATATTTGCCGGTGATAATGTTCTTGGCGGCACGCATCTTCAGGCCGCTCGTGTAGCCCGAGTACCAGGGATAAACCTTCCGCTCGAGTTTACGGCCGGTCAGTTTCACCTTTTCGGCATTGATGACGATGACGTTATCGCCGGTGTCGATGTGCTGGGTGTACATCGCTTTGTGTTTGCCGCGGAGCACGGTCGCAATGATCGACGCCATACGGCCCAAGATGAGCCCCGAGGCGTCGACCACGTACCACTTCTGCTGCACATCAGCGGGCTTGGCATGGTAGGTTTTCATGGTCGTACTCGTGATCGTTCGGTGCATCGGCTAGCCACGGATGGCCGGCCGGAGAGCGGCGCAGTATGCGAATCGGCCGCCGCGTGTCAACGGCGGGCCATGATTTTCGGGGGAATTCGTGACGGTATCTAATTACCACATGAACAAGATCGGACCGGCTCGCCGGACCATACTGACTGGCGGGCTCGCCACATGTTGTGTGGCCGGCATCCATGCGCAGACTACCCCTCGGCTTCGGCACATTGCGGCGGCCACCGTCGGTGCAGCAGACTTCAAGGCCACAGTCACCGCCTACGAATCCTCATTTGGATATCGTGTGGTCGAGGACGGTGTCGTCGCAGCCACCCTCGCTGCGTCCTGGGGCGCACCCGATACTGCGGGGCGGAAATTTGCCGTACTGCAATCGGCCAATGGTGAGCCCTCGTACATTCGGATCGTGCAGATCGACGCCGTACCAGGTTTTCGCGCCATCACCACCCTGGGCTGGAACTCGATCGAGCTGGCGGCCAACGACCCCGATGCGGTTCATGCGACGCTGCCGGACTCGCCGTTTCGCGTGATTGGCGCGCCGGCGCAGCTCGCCGCGTTCCCGACGGTCCGCGCCATGCAAGCGATAGGCCCGGCGGAAGAAGTCGTGCATCTGACGTCGGAACATGGAGCGCCGACGTTCGTGCCATTAACCGCCGCGCCCGTCGGGCGCCCCTTCATCCTGGTGCTGGCTGTGCCGAACGTCGCTGCCGCAACCGAGTGGTACGCCACGCGCTTTGCATTGAAACCGAACCCGATCCGCACCGGTTCGATCTCGACCATCAGCAACGCCCAGAACCTGCCCGCCGATCAGCGATCGGATGCGACGTTTCTCGCCTTCAACGAGCCGATGAACTTCCTCGAACTCTGGGGATTTTCGGGCGCCGCGGCAGTGGCGCGCCCTCGCGCAAAACGACAACTGCCGCCTGGTGTCGCACTGGCGAGCTTCGTCGTCGACTCACTCGATCAATTGGGTGATGTCGCCTGGATCATGGCGCCTGCATCGCGCCCCGGTCTGATTTACGGCGGAAGTCGGGCGGCGACGTTCACCGGACCATCAGGCGAACTCGTCGAGTTGATCGAGGGCGGCTGACGCCTACTCCGCCGGAGCCAGGGCCGGCGCGCGATCGTCGTTTGGCAATGTCGCGACCACTGCCGTCATCAGCACGAAACCGACACCGAGCGCGAGATAGAGGGCGCCAAAACCACCGGTGAGTTCGAGCACCCGGGCAGCCGCATAGATTCCAAGGCTCGAGACACTGAACGCCGCGATATATTT
>VGEM01000375.1 GCA_016869315.1 Alphaproteobacteria bacterium
GAGGTTGACATTGCCCTCGACCCGTTTCCATTCAATGGCACAACGACGACGTTGGATGCGTTATTGATGGGCGTGCCGGTCGTGGCTTTGCGCGGCGATCGGCACGTGGCGCGCCTTGGGGCCAATGTGCTGACGCGGGTCGGGTTGTCCGACCTGATCGCTGAAACTCGGGACGGATATATCGAGATCGCGGCACGATTAGCAGCCGATGCCGGTCGCCGTATGATTTTGCGGCGCGAACTGCGCGGCATGGTCGAGGTTTCGCCGATCATGCAGGCCCGCCGCGTCGTCGGCCCATTGGAAGACTTCTACCGCCGAGTCGTTAAATAGGGTACGACCCTATTTACGGTCTTGATTGTGTTGATTCGTCAGATCGTTTGAGCGCGATTGCGGGCGCGGGGAGGGGTGGGGCGGGGCCCGAAAATCCGACCATCTCCAAGAGGCGCGGCGTTGCCACCCGTCCCGAAGGGCTCAGAAATGCGCTCTTCATATACGCGATCGCGACCATTTCGCCGCCCGCCTCAAGCCAGTGTTCGATGAACAGCCATTTGTCATCCCAGCCAACGACGCGGCTCGACACGTCGAAGACCTGGAACGGCCGGATCGCGCGTCGAAAGCGGATCGACGACGAACCCAGCACCGGCATCAACCTGTGCGCGCGAAATTTTGCCCAGGCGCCGTTCCGGATCATCATCGCGATCCGAACGATGTAGATGAAACTGAAATACCGGCTGTTCGTCATATGCAGATTGACGTCGAGGTCGGACGGCAGGCAGCGAAACGTCAGCCGGAATTCGTCGAGCATGCCGATCGGGCCGTCGCGGCGCACGCGCCACGACGCCCACAACAACCGGATGATGACTCGAAAGAAAAGGTTCATGCCGCCGTGGCGACATCGAACAATTCTTCCTCCACATCCATCAACGTGTCGCCGCCGGCAAGAATGGTCGAAAGCAGCGTGCCGGTGCGAGGCAGGATTTTCACCATGTAGAACTTGGCGGTCTTGATCTTGCCTTTGTAAAAGCCGTGAGGATCGTCGTTGAGCTTGCCCATGGCGATCTTGGCTGCCCGTGCCCAAAGATAGGCGAGCGCCACGTAGCCGAACATATTGAGCAGATCCATCGCCGCAGCGCCGGCCTCGTTCTGGTTCGACAAGCCCTTGGTCGCGACCGCGCCGACCGCCTGCTGCAGGCGGCCCAGCGCCTTGGCGAGGTTGAGCACATACTCCTCCATGGCCGGATCCGACGAATTCTCCTCGACGAACGCCTGCACCGGATGGAAGAAGCTGCGCAGGTAACGCCCGAAGTGCGCGCCCATTTTGCGCCCGACCAGGTCCAACGCCTGAATGCCGTTGGTGCCCTCATAAAGCTGAGTGATGCGTGCGTCGCGGACGAACTGCTCCATGCCGTGCTCGCGGATAAATCCATGCCCGCCGAACACCTGCACGCCAAGATTGGCAACGTCGAAACCGACATCGGTGCCGAGGGATTTCACCACCGGCGTCAGCAATTGCACGAGATCGTCGGCATCGCGCCGCTCGGTCTCGGTCGCTGCCCTGGCGGCGCGGTCGAGTGCGATCGAAATCCACATCACCAGCATGCGCACGCCCTCGGTCAGCGCCTTCCCGGTGAGCAGATTCTTGCGCACGTCGGGGTGGACGATGATGGAATCAGCGGGCTTTTCCGGCGACTTGGCGCCCTTGAGCGCGCGCCCCTGCAGTCGATCTTTGGCGTAGACGACGGCGCTTTGATAAGCCACCTCGGCCAGACCCAAACCCTGTACGCCGACGCCGAGGCGGGCGGTATTCATCATCGCGAACATCGCGCGCATGCCCTTGTTAGGTTCGCCCACCAGCCAGCCGACGGCATTGTCGAAGTTCATCACGCAGGTGGCATTCGCCTTGATGCCCATCTTGTGTTCGAGCGAGCCGCACACCGCGCCGGTACGCGGGCCAACCGAGCCGTCCGGCTTCGGCAGGAATTTCGGCACGATGAACAGCGAGATGCCCTTGGTCGAGTTCGGCGCGCCCGGAAGCTTGGCGAGCACCAGGTGCACGATGTTCTGAGTCAGGTCATGCTCGCCGGCCGAGATGAAAATCTTGGTGCCGGTGATCTTGTAGCTGCCGTCGCCGACCGGTTCGGCCCGGGTGCGGATCAGGCCCAAGTCGGTGCCGCAGTGCGGTTCGGTCAGGCACATGGTGCCCGACCACGACCCATCGACGAATTTCGGCAGATACATCTGTTTCTGTTCGTCGGTGCCGTAAAGCTCAAGCGCGTTATAGGCGCCGTGCGTGAGGCCCGGATACATGCCAAACGCCATGTTGGCCGAGCAGATCATCTCCTCGATCAACATGTTGATCGACTTCGGCAAGCCCTGTCCGCCGAACTCGGGATCGGCGCCGATGCCGCACCAGCCGCCTTCGGCGAATCTCTGATAGGCCTCCTTGAAGCCTTTCGGCGTGCGCACCACGCCGTTCTCCAGGTGGCAACCTTCCTCGTCGCCGGTGCGGTTCAAGGGGAACAGCACTTCCGCCGCGAGCTTGCCGGCTTCTTCCAGCACCGCGTCAACCACGTCGGCGCTGAAGTCGCCGTAGCCGTCGAGTTTCTGCAAATCGTCGCCGCCGAACATTTCGCGGAAGACAAACTTCATATCACGGAGGGGTGGCGTGTAATTGGCCATGGTGGGGCTCCTTCAAGAGGCTCGACAAACACTGTTCAAAAGCCGGTTTTGCGCAGTCACGCGGTGTGCTAGAATCTTACTAACTTGTGATCGATCGGAGAATCGTAATGACAGCCAAGAACCTGTCGACGCTGTCGTCGAAATTCCAAGTTTCCATTCCGAAAGCGGTAAGGACCGAGCGGCGTTGGCGGGCCGGGCAGGTTTTCGCATTTGTCGCCAAAGGCGACGGCGTGTTGCTGGTGCCGGTCCCCAAGAAGGAGAATCTCGGCGGTCTTGCGCGCAGCGCAAAAGCGAGCAGCTACCGTGATCGGTCCGATCGGTTCTGATGCGCTTGGTCGATACCTCGGCCTGGGTCGAGTGGTTGGTGGGGTCACCTGCTGGCACGACCGTCGGCGCGGAGCTTCCACCGCGCGGCCAGTGGCTGGTTCCAACCATCGTCCAACTCGAGCTCGCAAAATGGCTGACGCGCGAATCCGGTGAGGATAAGGCAGATCGGGTGATCGCCTTCACGCAAACCTGTGTCATCGCCGAATTAACGACGCCCATTGCGCTCTCCGCCGCCGACCTGTGCGCTCGCCAAAAACTCGCGACCGCTGACGCCATCGTGTACGCAACCGCGCTTGCCCATAACGCCGACCTCCTGACGTGCGATCGGCATTTCGAGGGATTGCCGAACGTGATGCTGGTCGCGAAGACACATCGCTGAAGCCCGCCTTTCCGATCAATTCCTGAGCGGTTTGCCGGTTTCGAGCATGTGCTCGATCCGGGCGATGGTGCCGGACGTGCGCACCAGTTTCATGAAGGCGGCGCGCTCGAGCTTGAGCAGGTCCTTCTCGGTCACCTGCTCGGTGTGATCGGTCTTGCCGCCGGTGAGGACGTCGGCGAGCGCCAGCGACACCACCTGGTCGTGCGGTGTTGCCTTGCCTTGCGCGACAAATACCGTCAGTGCCAGCTTCAGCGCCGCAATGCCGGTTGCGCCGGGCAGCGAA
>VGEM01000376.1 GCA_016869315.1 Alphaproteobacteria bacterium
GAGCGCTATTGGGACGGCGCCACGCGCGACACCACGCATAACCCGCAGTCGATGTCGAAGACGGTCCTCGGCCTGACCATGGGCATCGCCGTCGCCGAGGGCAAAATTTCCTCGATCGACGATCCCATTTCAAAGTATCTCACCGAATGGTCTGGCGAGCCGCGCCGCGCCATCACGATCAAACAGATGCTCTGGATGGCGCGAAACGATTTCGAGCGTCAGCGGATCAATGGCTTGCGCGCCGGCGACATCCGCGAATTCCAATGCATTGAGGTGATTGGGTCCGGCGGTGCGCGCGAGATTGTCGAGCAAGGCAACGACTGCGGCGGCGTCGAACGGACGTCCGTTAGAGTAGGTTACGTTGGGCCGCAGTTTGAAAATCCATGTCCGGCCGTCGTCCGACATCTGCCACGACATGGCGAGCGCCGGATGGAGCGCGCCGTCGGCATCGATCCACGTCAGTGCGTCGAAAATCGCCGGCGAAACCCACATTGGCGGTGGACCTGGCGATTGGAACGTATCCCCGCGACCAATCGGCGGGCTCGGAATCGCCATGCGAAGCTCCGCCGCGATGGTCGACCACCCCAGGCCTAATGCAGTGAATGCCGCGATCAGGGACTTCATTTTGGCAAGATGCCAAGCCGCTCGCGTTTGTATCGCTCGAAGGAATTTCCGGCACTGACAAAAGGAACGTCGATGTTCAGGTAATCGGGAAACTCGCTCTCCAGGAATGCGCGCATTTCCGGCGATGCCTGACCGAGATCGTCGATCTTGTGCGACACCGTCAGAATTTGCTGCGTTGCCGGTACGGCGCCCATTTCGAGCCAGGGATGCACCGTCGACGTCGCCAGCATGATCGTTTCCATCGGCGCACGAGTCGTGCGCTCGTCCTCAAGTTCGGAACGGCGGCCTTTGTAGGTAAAGCGGTTCCGCTGAAACACCTTGTCGCTTGACGAGACCTTTGGGAATTGAGTGGGCGGCAATGGATTGACGTACTAGAACGGCAGATCGGCGCCATACCAAACCTGGTCGCCGGCGCTTTCCCAGGGAATGCTGAGCGTCTTGGATTTGTCCTCCGGGACGCCCAGCCGAAACACCCCGTGAACCGAGTAGATGCTTTCCACCGGCCCGTCACGGACCTGCATCGGCTCGACCTCGGCGCCGGTGATCGGATTGGTCAGCCGCTCGACGAAACGTCCTGTCGCAAGGTCGCCGAAAAATCCGAGATCAAAAGTGCGGTAGGCGAAACCTCCGGCGCCGCGCGGCGTCCAGTCTGTGCGAATGATGCCTTGATAGCGGCAAACCGGCGTCGGCATACGTCCTGGCACCAGGAGCGCCAGGGTTCCCGTGTACCACTGCAAAACCCGACCACCCGCAAGATCGCCGCGCAATTTGACGATGGCTGTCAGACTGTCCTTGGCGACGCTCAAGTCGAGCGGCACACGTGCCGTGACTGGCGCGACCAAGCCGCCGGCGATCGCGCCCGCAAGGACAGACCGACGGGACGGTTGCACAACCGCCATCGTCAGACGATGGGATAGCGCGCATAGCGTCGCGCCGACCATATCGTCAGCGCGCCGACAAACGCGAGAAGAAATACCAAAGCGGGAATCGCTGAGGCGACTGCGGTATCGGCATCAAGCGCATCGTAAGAAAAGACCGGGATTGAGTCGAAAGCTGCTGCGGTCATCCGCTCGCTCTTGACGATTTTGCCGACAAAATAACCGCGCCAGGTATTGTGAAATTCGAGCACTTGCCGGGTGAAGTCGGCAAAGGTCTCGTTGCCGGTTTGCGCCAGCGCATTGAGGGCCTGCTGCGCCGCGATCGCCGGCGAGAGGTATTGCAGTTGGGCGACCGCCGCCTCGCGGCGCTGCGCCTGGGCATCGAACTCGGCTTGGATCGGCGCCACCACTTTTTCGACGGCGGCGTTTGTCGCAAGAACCTGAATATAGAATGCGTCCGGCGTGGCGCCGGCGCCCGCCAACTCGGGGTGATCGAACAGATAGTCCTCACGGGCGGCGGCGGCTTCTTTGTCGGCGATCTCGGTTGCTTCCCGCATTTCGGTCGTAAGTTCGACCCGAGACGGCGCCGGGTACAATGTACTGGCCGCGACGTTGACGAATGACGGCAGCACGACCACGAACACCAGCCAGATATTGGCAAGCACGACACCGTTGGTGACCGATGGCCAATTGAGGGCGTTGATCGCAAGCGCCAGGGCAAACCAGAAGAAGGCGTAGGCCGCAAGCACCGCAAACCACATCGCGAGTTGCAGCACGATGGCGCCGTCTCCGAGATTGGCGCCGACGATCAATCCGGAAACCAGGACGAGGAGAAAAAGCAAGATGAGGATAAATCCGGCACGAACCGCGATCTTGGCGAGGATAAGATCGCGCAGACGCACGCCTTGGGCTGCGACCAAGGCAAGTACGCCGCCCTCCTTTTCCCGCGACATCAGATCGAAGCTGACGGCGATGATCAGGATCGGCAAAACGAAAATCATCACGAACGCCACGTCGAAACTGCCCGATACCTGATTGAGCGGATTTTGAATCTCTGCCGCGTTGAGAAAGGTGTGCGGGGGATGGGCCGAGACGCGGTAGTATGCGGGCTGAACGTCGCTTTGCCCGACCGACAGGGCGGCCAACGGTCCGCGCTCGATGACGGCATAGTGACCGAGCAACGAAAGTCCGACGTTTCCGGGACTGGTCACGGCCGGCGTATCGCCCGTCGGCGAGGCTTCGTAGCGGGTGACAGCGCCCTTAAGGCTGGTCTGCAGACCGACTTCGTCCTGATTGAGCCGCGCGCCGACCTCATTGAGCGACGCGACACGCGCCGAGCCATTGATGGCCGCAAGCACGGTGAGAACGACCAGGAGCCCCAGCACCGCCCACCAGGTGCGATTGGCGGACAGGACCTTGATCTCTTGAGCGGCAACGACCCCGAACATCAGGCGACCATGACCTTGAGACGGCGTGCGGCGATAACCGCCGCCCCGATCGCGCCCGCCAGCCACAGAAGAATCACGACAAGTTGAGGCGCCAGCGATGAAAGTATTTGGCCGAAGGATGGCGGGGTATATGCAAAGGTCGGAACCTGGGCCCACAATTCGGGGCCAGCGCGATAGGTCGGGTTAGCGCCCGACGAATTGAACGTCATGGCTTTATTCATGGTGTCGATCAGGGCCCGGCGGTGGCTTTCGGCTTGGCGGGAATAATCCTGATGTGACGCCAATGAAGTGCCGGACAACTGCATGGAGGCCAATTGGACGGCCAGACGTGGCGACAGAGTACTGAACGCCTCGAACGTCCCTTGCTGCGCGTCCATCGCGGCATTCAATTCGCCGAAGTGTTTGTCGAACACGGCATTGCCCATCTTTTCCTGAAGGTCGAAGACCATGCCTTGGAAATTGATCGGCAATTTTTCGACAGCGTCGACCTTGTAAAGGCGGAGTGTCGCTTCTTTGCGCTCGTTGATGACCTGGTCGGGAGTCTTGCCATCGAGGCCGCTCTCCAGATCGGAGGCGATGGCCTTTTGCAGCGCGATATTGGTTGGCAGGGCTGTCGTCAGCCGGGCAACGTCGGACGCCGCGCGGGGCACCACAACGCTCGAGACCGCCCAGAATGCGACCATGATGACGAGCGCGGA
>VGEM01000377.1 GCA_016869315.1 Alphaproteobacteria bacterium
GGCGGGGCTGGTGACGGCCTACATCGGCTTCGATGCCACCGCCGACAGCCTGCATATCGGCAGCATGGTGCAAATCATGATGCTGCGCCGGCTGCAGCAGACCGGCCACAAGCCGCTGCCGCTGATGGGCGGCGGCACGACCAAGATCGGCGACCCCTCGGGCAAGGACGAGACCCGCAAGCTGGCGGACGAAGCGACCATTGCCGCCAACATTGCGTCGATCAAACCGTGCTTCGCGCGGTTTCTGAAATTCGGCACAGGGCCGACCGACGCGACGCTGGTCAACAATGCCGATTGGCTCGATGGCCTCAAATACATCGATTTCCTGCGCGACATCGGCCGGCATTTTACGATCAACAAGATGCTGACCATGGACAGCGTCAAGCTGCGCCTTGAACGCGAGCAGCCGCTGACCGTCCTCGAATTCAACTACATGATCCTGCAGGCCTATGACTTTGTAGAGCTGTTCCGCCGCTATAACTGTACGTTCCAACTGGGCGGCGCCGACCAGTGGGGCAATATCGTTCAGGGTGTCGACCTGGGCCGGCGCATCGCCGGCGCCGAGCTGTTCGGCTTCACCAGCCCGCTGATTACGACGTCCTCCGGCGCCAAGATGGGCAAGACCGCCGCCGGCGCGGTGTGGCTCAATGCCGATCGCGTCGCGCCCTACGACTACTATCAGTTCTGGCGCAACACCGAGGACGGCGACGTCGGACGGTTCATGAAACTGTTCACCGACCTGCCCCTGCCCGAGATCGCGCGCTACGAGGCGCTGCAGGGCGCCGAAATCAACGAGGGCAAAAAGGCGCTTGCGCTTGAGGCGACCAAACTGCTGCACGGCGACGCGGCCGCGGCGGCGGCCGCCGAGACGGCGCGGAAGACCTTCGAGGAAGGCGCCCTCGGCGACGCGCTGCCGTCGATCGACGTGGTGGCGAGCGAACTCGCGACGGGGATTCCCGTGTGGGATCTCCTCAAGCGCGCCGGCCTCGCCACCAGCAACGGCGAAGCCCGCCGGCTGATCAAGGGCGGCGGCGCGAAACTCAACGACGCCAAAATCGCCGATGAGAATCACAAGGCGACCTCCGCCGATCTCAAGGACGGCGTGATCAAACTGGCCGCCGGGAAAAAGAAATACGCGCTGGTCAAGGTCGCGGGCTGATCCGGCCCGTGTCTTGAGCGACACTCAGCCATCCATCGACAGCGTTCTTTCCGGCATCTTTGGCTTTCGCGCGTTCCGGCCCGGCCAGGACGAGGTGATCCAAACCATCGTCGACGGCCGCCATTGCCTGGCGGTGATGCCGACCGGTTCGGGCAAGTCGCTGTGCTACCAGGTCCCTGCCCTGGTCTTCGCGCGACCGACGGTGATCATTTCACCGCTCAAGGCGCTGATCGGCGATCAGGTCGCGGGGCTGGCCGAGTTCGGTGTCGCCGCCGCGCGCGTGCATTCGGGCCTTGATCGTGCCGAGCAGGTATCCGAGTGGCGCAAGTTCAAATCGGGCGAAAGCAAGCTTCTCTACCTGTCGCCTGAACGGCTGATGACCGATCGCATGCTGGACGCGCTCAAGAGCGTCGACCCGGCGCTGTTCGTGATCGACGAAGCGCACTGCATCTCGAAGTGGGGCGCGTCGTTCCGGCCCGCGTACGAGCAGCTGTCGCAACTGGTGGAGCTGTTCCCGAACGCGGTGATCGCGGCCTTCACCGCCACCGCCGACCGCGCCACCCGCACCGACATCGCCGAGAAATTGTTTCGCGGCCGGGGCCGGATCATCGTCCGCGGGTTCGATCGCCCCAATCTCACGCTGTCGGTATCGGTCAAGGCCAACTGGGAAAAGCAATTGCTCGACTTCCTTGCCGAGCGGAAGGGACAATCGGGGATCGTCTATTGCCTGTCGCGAAAATCGACCGAGGAGGTCGCGCAGTTTCTCTCGGCCGAGGGCTTCACGGCCATCGCCTATCACGCCGGCCAGGACAGCGGCCAACGCCGCGCCTCCCAGGATCGCTTCATGAGCGAGGACGGCGTGGTGATGGTCGCGACCATTGCCTTTGGTATGGGCGTCGACAAGCCCGACATCCGCTTTGTCGCCCACGTCAATCTGCCGGGCAGCATGGAGGAGTACTATCAGGAGATCGGCCGGGCCGGCCGCGACGGTGCGCCGGCCGAAACGCTGCTGCTGTACGGGCTTGAGGACATGGGCCTGCGCCGGCAGTTCATCATCAAGAACGGCGGCGACGATGCGCACCAAATTCGCGAGCACAAACGGCTCGATGCCCTGCTTGCCTACTGCGAGGCGGCGACCTGCCGGCGCGTCGCGCTGCTGTCGTACTTCGAGGAAGCGTCATCGCCCTGCGGCAACTGCGACAATTGCATCGACCCGCCGGTCACCCAGGACGCGACCACGCTCGCGCAATTCGCGTTCGAGACGATTCTCAAGACCGGCCAGGCGTTTGGCGCCGGGCACATCGCTGACATCCTGCGCGGCGCCGACACCGCGAAAATCCGCGAGCGCCACCACGAACGGCTCGCCACCTACGGCGCCGGCAAAGGCCGCTCGCGCGATGCGTGGCTGTCGCTGTTGAGGCAAGCCGTGGCCGCCGGCTTTGTCGTCGCCGACATCCAGAAGTACGGCGGGCTGGCCTTGACGGCGCGCGGCCGCGCCGTGCTCGACGGCGGCGCGACGTTCACCATGCGCGAAGACGGCAAGGCGCGTGGCAAGAAGAAGAAAGCATCGACGCCACCCGCCGCGGTGTTCGACGACGCGACGGTTCACGACCTGCTGACGCGGCTCAAAGCGACGCGGTTGTCACTGGCGCGGGGACGCGGCGTGCCGGCGTATCTGATTTTCCCGGACGCGACTCTGCTCGACATGGCCCGCGTCCGCCCCCGCACGCTCTATGACATGGCAACCGTCAGCGGCGTCGGCCCGCGCAAGCTGGCGCAGTTTGGCAAGGTATTTTTGGAGGCGATTGCGGAGTGGGGCGCGAGGGTGGGGTAGAGTTAAGTGCACTGTCACCGGAATTCTGACACCGTAATTCTGAATTCGCTAACTTGGCGCCGAAACACCTTCTGCCGCTTCCGGCTCGGGTGTCTTCGGCGATGAGCCGAAGATCGAAAAGAAGTTGCGGAGGATTCCGGGCGTCAGCGCCGCCAGCGGGTTGACGGTGGGCGAACTTGACGCCGTCGGGCCGTTCCAGCGGTAGGTGGCGGCGAAGATGCCGGAGCCTTTTTCGGTGCCGGTGAGGATGTCGCCGACGATGGGAATGCGATTGAGCGCGGCGTTGAGGGCGTAGACGGGAACCAGCGTGCCCTCGATGTCGATCTTGGCGTCGCGGAACTGATAGTTGCCGGCCATGGTCATGCCGACCGCGGGCCCATACATCTCGCCGTCCTTGAGCACCAGCGTCGAACCGGCATAGGTGAACGGCACCTTGAGGGCGCTGAACGATAGGCCGTTACCGGCGAGTTCGTCGGCGATGCCGGTCAGCGCCGCGACCGAGAACACGCGCGCCACCAGCGGCGCGTCGACCAGCTTGAAGTCCTCGATCTCGGCATCGCCCGTCACGACGCCGTCCGGGCCGATCGAGCCGTCGATCGAGAGTTTGCCCTCGACGATGTCGTCGAACAGCCCGATGGAACGAAG
>VGEM01000378.1 GCA_016869315.1 Alphaproteobacteria bacterium
ATGACCGCCCATCTCTTCTTCCGCGTCAAGCTCGCCGATCCCGCCGGGCCCGTCGAACAAGCCGTCGATTGGGCGCCGCCGCCGGCCGGTGTTTCGATCGCGCGGCGGCGGCGCGGCGAATTTTTGGTTAAGCGTAAGAACTAAGCCGACATTCCCCAGATGAACCCCTGGAACGGTGGCAACGCTATCATTCTCTCGGGTTCCGGAAAAGCCATGGGTGGCCTGAGCGGTTTCCCCTGCCGATTCCGCCGTGCCCAACGTCCAAAACGAGCCTTGATCCATCGATTTGGCCCTTTCTCTCGTCAATTGGACGCACTCCTCCCGTGGTGACGGCGCATTCGCCCCGCTCGGTCTTACGCCGGGGCTGGTCGTCGTCGCAGTCCGTCGATCAGCCGCAGGATTTGCCCGAACAGTTCTCTCGGCACCGCGACCTCGGCCATTTGGAAGATGACGTAGCGGCCATGGCGCACGACTTTGGCGCCGATCTTCACCAGCTTTTCCCGCAGGCTCGTCAGCGACCACTGCGCGACCGCCTCAGGCAGCGCCAGCGTCCGCATGAAATTGGCGAGATTGTAGGCCAACGCATGAAGCTGAAGCCGGACCGCGTTGGCGGCGAACGAGCAGCATGACAGCCGCGTCCACTTGATGGCGTGTTTGCCTTCCTTGATCCACTGCTCGGCCGTGCCGCGCCGATTGTAGAAGGCGACGACCCGCTCCGCCGGTCGCGTCAGATTGGTGACGATGAATCCGACGCGCGGGTAAAGCTCGCCGGGATGCCACTCGACCTTGGCCACCACGCGACGCGGTGTCTTCCAACTCTGCGCCTGGTAACTGAAGTTGGCATAGTAACGCCGCACGTCGCCGGGAGGACGGCCGACGGGCCGCTTGAGCAAGTAGCCGATGCTCTCCTGCAGCACTCTGTTGCCCGGCAATCGGATCGCGTACTTGAAGCCCTCGGCCTCCAGGAACTCGTAGACCTCGGGGTTGGCAAAGGCCGCGTCGGCGCGGAAGTAGCGGCGACGTACGCGCTCCCGATACCGCGCCACCACCGGCTCCAGCACGTTCCGCCAGCCATCGGCCGAGTGCACGTTGCCGGGGCGCAGCGCGCATCGTTCCAGGTCGCCGAACTGATTGAACACGAACAGCGGGTGATAGCAGGTGCAGCCGAAATGGCCGTTGTAGGCCGTGCCTTCCTGCTCGCCGTAGGTCGGGCTCTCCGAACTGTCCATGTCCAGAACGATCGCCTTCGGCGGTTTGCGCGCATGCACCCGATCGATCCAGACGCCCGGCAAGTCGGCGAGAGCGGCGAGGTTGTCATCCGTGGCCAATAGCTCGGTCTCGAACCGGCCCATCTGGCTGGTGGACGCGGCACCGCCCTCGACAGCCTTGCCGCCGACGATCCAGCGCATGGCCGGATCGCACGACAATCGGTCGGCGTCGTTCACGTCCTCGTATCCGGCCAGCCGCCCGAACACGGACTGACGCAGCAGGCCCGCCAGGACATGACGCGTGTTGCTGCCTGTCCGAGTATCCGTGAGGACATCATCCGCCACTGCGGTCAACCCGAGCGCCTCGTCCAGCTCGCGGTAGGCGAGCAGACCCGCATCGGACGTGACCCGTGACCCATGGAACTCAAGCTTCAGCCGCCTGTCGAAAGTGGGCCGCAAAGGCCGGCGATCCGAGTCACCCTCCGGGTTCCGCATCCGCGCCCCTCTCCAGACGATCCAAGCTGCTGATACTCAACTTAGAATCGATGGAGATAAGGTCCAGAAAAAAATTCATCTGGGAAATCCGGGCTTAGAAATCTGCCTCATTGCATTGATCTAAAACAACATATGTACAACGAACGCGAGTGCTTGAATCGATCGGCTTGACGATTGCCCATCGCCTGGCGGGGGGCGAGATCGGCGGCGGCGCGCCGGCTATTGGCGGGTCTTTCACCCCCGCCGACCACAACGATAAACGCGCTACGGATCGAGACTGTCGCGGCAGGCAGACCCCCGGGGATCAATTGGGGCCGCGGACAGGCCCGAGGATGGCAGGGCGACGCCGAGTTCAGGCTCGAGTCTCCAGAGCAGGTCCGTCGCCGTCGCGCGATAGCACGTCACCGCCTTGAGGTGATCGTCGTGGGTCTGCCCTTGACGCGCGATGCGACGGTGCGTTCACCTGAGCGCTGCGCTTGCCGCCGATGCCAACAACGGGGGGGAAAAATGGATCAACAGACCTTTGACTTCATCGTCGTCGGCGCGGGCTCTGCCGGCTCGGTCCTGGCCAACCGGTTGAGCGCCGATGCCCGGCACAAGGTGCTGGTGCTGGAAGCCGGGCGGGAAAGCCATCCCTGGTCGTGGATCCCGGTCGGCTTCGCCAAGCTGATCGACAACCCCAAAGCGAACTGGCTCTACGCCTCGGAACCGGAGGCAGGGACCGGCCAGCGCCGCATCCCGATTCCGCGCGGCAAGCTGCTGGGCGGCTCCTCGTCGATCAACGGCATGGTGTTCGTGCGCGGTCAGGCGCAGGACTACGACACCTGGGCGCAGCTCGGCAATCGCGGCTGGAGCTATCGCGAGGTGCTGCCGATCTTTCGCGACATGGAGAGCTTCCAGGGCGACGCCGACGAGGAGTATCGCGGCCGCAACGGACCGCTGAAGGTGACCGAGAGCAAGGAGCGCGGGGCGATCTACGACGCGTTGATCAAGGCCGCTGGCCAGGTCGGCATCGAGTACACCAAGGACTACAACGGTGCCAAACAGGACGGCATCGGCATGACCCAGGCGACCATCCGCGGAGGGCGCCGCATGAGCACCGCGGTCTGCTACCTCGATCCCGCCCGAAGCCGTCCGAATCTGACCATCATCGCCAACGCGCTGACCGAAGGCCTGCTGTTCGACGGCAAGCGCTGCGTCGGCGTGCGCTACACCGTGCAGGGCCAGCGTCGCGAAGCGCGCGCCGCCCGCGAAGTGGTCGTCAGCGCCGGCGCGATCAACTCGCCGCAACTGCTCGAGCTCTCCGGCATCGGCCAGCCGGAGCGGCTGAAGGCTGTGGGCATCGAGGTGCGCCACGAGCTCAAGGGCGTGGGCGAGAATCTGCGCGACCACTATTCGCCCCGGATGAAGTGGACAGTGCCGCCCGCGCTCGGCATGACCTACAACGACAAGATGCGTGGGCTGGGCCGCGTCGGCCAGGCGCTGCGCTACGCGCTCAACCGCGGGGGGTTGCTCGGTCTGCCGGCGGCGCCGATCCGCGCCTATGTCCGCACCCGGGCCGGGCTCGAGGCGCCGGACGCGGCGATCTCGTGGATCCCGTTCCTGGTGGGCGAGAACTTCAAACTGGCCAAGACCTCAGGCATCACCGCGATCACCAACATCCTGCGCTCGGAGAGCACCGGCAGCATCCATGTCGTGTCGAGCCGGCCGGACACGCCGCCTGCGGTCCGCTTCAACTTCCTGAGCGCGGCGCTCGACCGCGAGGTGACATTGGAATCGATGCGCATCGTCAGGCGCATCATGACGGCACCGGCCATGGCCGATATCGCCACCGACGAGATCGCGCCAGGCGTCAACATCAGCGCCGATGACGAGCTGCTCGACTGGGTCAGGAACAACGCCGAGACCACCTACCATCCGGTCGG
>VGEM01000379.1 GCA_016869315.1 Alphaproteobacteria bacterium
TTGCAGAATGAGGGCAATGGCGGGCCCGCTGCTTGCGGCAAGCTGCAACCGTCGCGCTGCAGTAAAATCGGGTGCGATACCGTCACCGATCACCGCGACGAAGGCACCGGCGCGCAAGCCTTCTTCCATCGCCCAGAGCGTTTCGATTGGCTTGCGGCTGTCGACAAACACGATCCGGTCCGGCGTGAGCCCCCACACGGTAAGACCGGGCAGGTAGGGGACGCCACGCTCAAACGTTTCGGTCTGTTGACGGCACCACAAAACAGCCCCGGCAGATCGCTGCTGTGCGGCCGTGGCGACCGCCGTGGCAAAGCCTAGGGCCGCACCGTCGCCGAGAGCTCCCGCGATCTCGTGCAAGGCCGCAGTCGGCAGTCCGCCCCAGGGCAGGGCGCTATCAACGATGAGAAGGCCGGTCGTGACGGGGGCGCCATGTCGCGCCGTCGATTCAAGCTGAGCGATATCACCGCGAAGGCGATTTATTGCAGATGAGGTGAGAGGCATAACGAGCGGCCAGCTTAAATGTTCTTGTTTTGTTCTATTTTGCTAAGGATAGCCCGTCAAGTCTGGCTTTTATATATCTGGCTATATAGATGGCGTGGCGAGGGTATGCGTGCCCACCAAAGCCCCCAAAAAAGCTGTATGACAAAAAGGTTGCCGCTTCAGTGCGGCATGGCAGAAAGAGAAACATCGCCATGGTTTCCGTCCAAGGCCCGCAGCCATACGCCGTCCAAGATCTCGAAGACTGGTGTGCACACAATGGCCAGCCATTTCGATTAGTCGCAGAGCAAAATTACCCACTTGGCCAGGCTGTCGCATTGCCCGGACAGACCGAGCCGATGCCGTTCCTCTTCGACCGCCCAAGAGTTTTTGCCGGACGCGTGACCCAAGCGACCATCATCCCCAGCACTACCATGTCTGCACGGCAGATGGAAAATTGATTTACAAAGGGCTTCTGGCCAGCAAGAGCGACCCGTTGAAATGGCTGGGGCGACATGGCCATGGTCAAGACCAGAATGGCAAATATCTGATCGATCTCACCGAGATTGCTCCCCCTATCCCACAGGATGCCATATTCCTCGGAGGAAAGACCAACTTCGGGCACTTCATCTTCGAAGGATTGATGCGGATTGCACTTCTCTCCTGGTTTCCCGACCTCGGTCGCCTTCCAATCGTTGTCTATGACGATCTCCCGCTCCGATATCTTGAGTTTCTAACGCTCATGGGGATTGTACCCGAGCGTCGCATTGCCATATCGCGATCGCACCCCACTGCATTCGCCAGCGTATGGTTGTTGTCAGCTCCTCTACATCGTGAATCGCCTCGATCGATTCCTGCGATCTGGCCCGACGTAATCTGGGCGGTTCGCCAAGCATTCGCACACGTATTTCAACCGGTAAACATGCCGCGTCCCCGCTATTATCTTTATCGCGATCAGGCGCGCTGGCGTCGACTCACCAACGAGCCGAAAGTCATCGAACTTCTCTCTCGCTACAAAATCCAACCGATCAATCTCGCAGATCTTGGGGCCGAGGAACAAATTCGGAAAGTTTCGAATGCAGAAATCATCATAACGCCGTGGGGGGCTGGAAGCGCAATAAGCGTATTCGCACCAGTTGATTGCATCATTGTCGAGCTCAGTCCTCCAAATGTTTCCGGAGCATTGGGCTCTTTTGGTTTCGCCGCCATTTGTGGTCGCCCGTTCATTCGCCGCGAGGGACACTATGCCAACGCCGAGGATATCAAGGCAGCCGGGCTTCCCGAAAATCCATCCAAACTGAAAGTGGACGCTGATTTTTCTATCGATCTCGCAGACCTTGAACGACACATTACCGCTGCGGAAACCTACCGCAAGAATGGACTGCCCGTAGTCGCGCTGCCTGGCCGTCCTGTCGGCAAAATCCAATGATCCAATGTCGATTCGCGCCAGCCTCCTAAGTAGCCCACGATCACATCATCGCCGTCGATGACGACATCAACGACTCGCCGCTTCGAAACCCATCAAATTGTTTCGCTCGGCGATTGGTGTTGCGCCAATCATCTGCCTTTCCTAGAAGTCGTGGCAGCCAGTCCAGAGGAGATAAGAACGCTTGCTACTACGGTCACCTGCAATTGGCATCGAAGATGCGACGGCCCACTGAAACGACAACTCGTGTCCCGTCATGATCTGGCTGAGATCGCGATCGACCCTATTGATCTGACGGAAACTGTTCCGTTGTTGTCCGCCGCCGAGTTGATTGTCGTCTGTCCCAGTACTTATCGTGCGTTAACCTTGATCGCGCCCATCGACTGCGTGATCATAGAAATCGTCCAGCCGGATGCAGAACTCTACACAGGGCCCCTGATATATGCTGCCGTTCTCGGACACGCTTATCGGCGTATCGTGGTATCTGCTGCCGCATCCGGCCTAGGCGAAGTCGACCAGGCAATCAACGATGCCATCGCTCATTGCGAGGCCAACCGCCCCAACCGTCCCTGAACAACAGGAGTGTGCGACCCGTAGTCAGGCCGTTGGGGCTTGCCATCCGAAAGAATCATGCGTTGCCATGTGCCGAGGCAATATATAGGAACGAGGCGGCTGGCGTGAACAGAATGCCATGATGGAAGTCGCTCACAACCTCGATGCAACTCCTTGAATCGACTATAGTGAAATCGACCATAGTGACCGCATGACTCAAGCATCTCTTTCAGTTTCGCAGTCTGGCGCAGGGGGCTTGGCAGGTTTTTGGCGGGCCATCAAAGGCCAGCCTATTAAGACATTCGCCATCTGCGTCACGGGACTGATGCTCTCGGCGATGGATCAGGCGCTTTATTCGTATGCGATGCCGGGCATCACGCGCGAATTCAATGTCAGCCTCGATGTTGTCGGTGCGATTCTGTCGGTCTCATTCCTGGTCGCAAGCGTTGCTGTCATCGTTGCCGGCACGTTCACCGATTACATCGGCCGTCGCCGCATGTTCATCACGCTCACAGCGCTATCGGCTTTGTGCGTCGGAATTCATGCGTTGGTTGACTCTATCGAATGGCTGGCGCTGTTCCGGATCCTCGGATTCGCCCTCGCCGCCGGCGCATTTCCCATCACGGCTACAATCATCGTCGAAGTGGCGCCGGCGCGCTATCGCGGCATTCTGTCGGGTTGGCTGCAGATGTCGTACCCGCTCGGATTCGCGCTTGCCGCGTTCGTCGCCTCGCGGGCGCTGGCCGATTACGATTGGCGCGTCAGTTTCTATCCTGCCTTTGCCGTGATCCCGATCGTGATTTGGCTCGGCAGCATGCTGAAAGAGACTGACCGATTCCAGGCGACAGCTGGTCCGGTCGCGCAACTCGCGGGCTCACGCTCGCTCAAGCAGCATTTCGCCGAGTTGGTGTCGCCGAAGTATCGCGGTAGAGGACTCATCGCATTCTTCGGCACATTTAGCGCCAATCTGTCGATCGGGGGCGCGAGCTTTTTTCTCCCGACGTTCCTCGCTCAAGATCGAGGGCTATCCGAGGCCGATGCCGCCGGTTTGCTGGCCTATTCGTGGGTGATTGCTTCGATCGGCTATCTCGCTTCATCTTACATTGGTGAATTCATCACGACACGTCGGAACACCGTGATCGGCGCGCAGTGG
>VGEM01000380.1 GCA_016869315.1 Alphaproteobacteria bacterium
GCGCCGAGCGCCGAAGAAAGGCGAGCGGTCAACGCATCGAGATCACCATAGCTGAGCGTTCGTCGACGGCCGATCAGGCACGGACGTGAGCCGTCAATTGGAAACCGCGACCTGAAAAGGCCGTAAAGATTGTCACTCATGCGACCGGTGCCAAGTCCTTGAGCGGCACGCTCGCATCGGCAAGGCGCAGGGGATCAACGACGCTCCTGGCCGCGATCAACTTTTTCGACTGAATGAAATCCTTGGCCATGTTGATCGCATTCACCGCGACCAATCGTCCGTCGCGCAGATAGCAGGCCGAGAATTTGCGATCGGCCATGGACCCGCGAATCACCACGGTGTCGCCTGGTTTGGAAATGCCGGTCATCTGAAGTTTGAGATCGTATTGATCCGACCAGAACCACGGCACTTCATTGTAGGCCTCGGCCTTGCCGACAATATGCAGGGCGGCCGCCTTGCCTTGAGCGAGCGCGTTGTGCACGGATTCGAGCCGCAGACGGCCGCCGACGCTGGGCGAGGGATGGTTGGTGCAGTCGCCAACCGCATATATGTCGGGATCGCTTGTGCGCGTGAACTCATCGACGACGATACCGTTATCGACGGCAAGGCCGGCATCTTTGGCAAGTTCGACATTGGGCACGATGCCTATGCCGACGATGACAAGATCGGCGGGAAAACGGCTGTTGCCACAAATGACATGCTCGACGCGACTCGTTCCCGTGAACGCGGTCACCGCGGTCTCGGTGTGGATGGCAACGCCCGCCCCGCGATGAACATCCATGTAGAATCGAGAAACTTCGGGAGCGACGACGCGATTGAGAACAAGCGGCAGGGCTTCGAGCACGGTCACGGCGCACCCACGTTTCGTCGCCACGGCCGCGACTTCGAGGCCGATATAACCGCCGCCGACGATCGCGATCCTGGCGCCCGCGGCCAACCGCTCGCGATAAGCGGCAACATCGGCGATCGTTCTTAGATAATGAACGCCCGGCAAGGTTGCCCCGGGGCACGACAAGGTTCGCACACGTCCGCCGGTGGCGAGGACGAGTTTGTCGAAGGCAAGCGAGTCGCCGTTATCGAAGCGCGCCGTCCTCGCCCCGCGGTCGATTGCGGAGATGCGACGGCCCAGCATCAGTTCGATTTTCTGGGTGTCGTAGAACTCGGGAGCGCGCAGAAACATTTTTTCGAGCGGCGCCTCTCCGGCAAGATAAGCCTTTGACAAAGGAGGCCGTTCGTACGGAACGTAGGTCTCATCGCCGACGATAACGACGCGTCCGTCGAATCCCGACTGTCTGAGTACGATGGCGCTTTGTCCGCCGGCTTCGCCGGCCCCGACGATCAAGATGGTGTTGGCCACTACGACAAACCTGCGTCGGAGATCTTGTCGCCCGCCACCAACCGGTCGATCTGATCCTGAGTCAGGCCGCGATTGTCGGTCGGATCCTGAGGCCTGTCGCCGCCCAGGCCGCGCCGGTCTTTGCCATGGTCCATGATCTCGGTGCGTCGGCGTCGGTCGGGTCCGAAATAGACCTTGGTTTCGACGAACGGTCGTGGACGCTCGATCGTTTCTCGGATGCGCAGGAACAATCCCTTGGCGGTGATCGGCTTGGCGACATATTCCGAGACGCCGGCATTGCGAGCGCCGACAACCTGTTCCCGGCGCGTTTCGCCCGTCACCATGATGACCGGCAGAAATTTGAGTGCCGACTTGTCATGGCGGATCATGCGCAACAGCTCGAGGCCGTTCATACCGGCCAACCAGCGTTCGGACAGTAAGATGTCGGGCGCCCAGGACTTGATCGAGTTCCAGGCTTGGCGGCCGTCGCTCGCTTCATCGATCGACTTAGCGCCTAGGGTTTCAAGCGCACCCTTGATGATGCGGCGCATATATGACCGTTCCTCGACGATCAGGAACGATATCGGCTTAAGATAGTCAGTCGTGATCAACGCCATGGCTGGTCCAGAAGTCTCTGAAGCTGGGCCGGGTCAGGTGGAGAACTCTAATATAAGGTATTCTGTTGATTGGGAAATTCAACGCAACCCAGTATTTGAAGCCGGTCTTTTTGGCATGATTCAACCGCCCGTTTTGTCAGCATCCAACCGTCTTGCCGATCACTCGGACAAGACCTGGCAGCGCATGCTGTCGGGCCGCCGGCTCAATCTGGTCGAGCCATCGCCGGTCGACATCGAGATCGCCGATATCGCGCTCGGGCTATCGCGAAATGCCCGCTGGAACGGTCAAACGGAGGGGCCTCATGCCTGGAGCATTGCTCAGCACTCGGATCTGGTGGTCGATATTGTCAGGCGCGGGCGGCCACGGGCCCCGGCCTGGGTGCTGATGGCGGCCAAGCTGCACGATGCCTCCGAGTTCGTGACGCACGATCTGATCACGCCGCTCAAGGCCGCGGTGGGCGACGTTTTCAAGGAAGTTGAGCTGAGATTGACCCGGGCCATCCACATCCGATTCGGCCTGCCGCCCGTCCTGCCGCCTGAAGTCAAGGCCGAGATCAAGCGGGCCGACCGGATCGCCGCGGCAACTGAAGCCGTACAACTCGCCGGATACAGTTTGGGCGAGTGCCGTAGTTACCTCAAATTCAAGGAAAAACCGTTGCCCCGTGTTACACTCAGGCCATTGCCGGCCGGCGAGGCCGCGCGCAAATTTCTCGAGGGGTTCGCCCGCCTCGAACAGGCCATGAAACTCGAACGGCGCTGAGCGCGCCAGACAACAGGAGAACAGACCATGATATTTCGCCGGTCCACTGCCGCGTTTTTTGCGTTTGGTGCCTTGGCTGCGGGAAGCTCGGTCGCCCTCGCGGCGTTCGCCACCCACGGCTTGCTCGAGACCATGAATTATCCGCCCGATCGCGTGCGGACGTTCCTCGATGCCACGGCATTTCAGGCCGATCAGGGCATCGCGGTCATCGCGGTTGCGATCGTCTGTCAACTGCTTGCCGACGGTTGGGCGCGACGGATCGTTCAAGCGTCAGGCGTTCTGCTGGCAGCGTCCGTGTTGCTCTTCCCGATCAGCGTCTACTCGATCGTCATGGGTGGCCCCGGAGGACCGGCGCCGGTTGGCGGATTCTCGGCGATGATCGGTTGGGTGGTGTTCGGGGTCGGCGGAATCGTCGGGGCGATCAAGGGCGATATTCGAATCGGCGCCGTGAGTTCGCGACCGCAGCCGGCGGAGTGAGGGGGCGATGCTGGCGCAGATCAATTGGATCGCGGCATTGGTATCGCTTAAACCGGCAACGATCATCGGCTCGCTGTGGTATGGCCCGCTGTTCGGCAAGGCCTGGATGGCGGAAATCGGCAAGACGCCCGATGACCTGAAGGCCGGTCAGGTGCCCGCCATGGCGTCCGCTTTCATCGCCAACTTTATCGCCGCCACGATCTTGTCGGCGACGCTGGTTCGTTTTCAGACGGCGAGCGTTGGCGAAGCGCTCGTCTATGGCTTCCTGCTGTGGCTCGCCTTTACCGGCGGTCAGCAGTTCATGGCCGACCGATTCCACATCCGGAGCATCAAACTCTCGCTGATCAACGGCGGCATTACGCTGCTGACGTTTCTCGCCATGGCGGCCGTGATCCAGCTGATGTCCTGAGGTCAGCG
>VGEM01000381.1 GCA_016869315.1 Alphaproteobacteria bacterium
CAAGTTCGCGGAGCTGTGACCCGCCAGATGCAACACTTTTGTTGCGTTTTAGCGAGGCGAAGCCTAAGCTTGTGAATGCCAACGAACTCCGGCGGTGGCCCGCGCAGCGAGGCTGCACCTTCGAGACACATAAGGGCGGCAGCGGTCATTTGACCGTGCTCTATCAGGGACGCAAAACCCAATTGCCGATGCACGGGGAAAGCGCGAGCTAGGTACGGGTCTTGTCAACAAGATCAAGCGAGACCTTGGATTGAAGGACTGAAAGCGATGTGGACCTACGCCATCAAACTGACCAAGGACGAAAATCGGACATTCTTGGTCACGGTTCCGGCACTTCCCGAAGTGACGACATTTGGCAGGACGGGGCCCGAAGCACGTCGCCGCGCCCGCGATGCGATCGAGGAGGCTGTCGCGGCCCGCATGGCCGGGCGCGAAGACGTGCCTGTTGCCACGTCAGGGCGCATCACGATCACGATGCCAACACAAGCGGCGGCGAAGATCATGCTCTATCGCGCGATGCGCGAGCGCGAGGTCAGCAAGATTGAGCTGGCGCGTCGCCTTAAGTGGCATCGGCCCCAAGTGGACCGTCTACTGAATTTGCGCCATGGCACCCGGCTTGACGCCATGGAGAAGGCCTTCGGTGCGCTGAGTATGTCGATCAAGATTGATGTCGAACGGGCGGCTTAACCGCTCACTTCCTTCTTGCGAAGTCAGCGCGTCCCTTCTGAATCAGGTCATAGAGTTCCTGTGCCCGGCCGCCGGTCGCGTCGATCAGCTTCTTGGTGTTGGCGAGGGTCGCGTCGCGAAAGCGGGCGCGTTGCTCCGGCGTCAGATGATGCACGGTGACGCCAAGGCCCGGCAGGCGGGCCATCTCGGCGTCGTAAAGGCGTGCCGCTTCGGTGCGCTGTTCGTCTTCCGTGCCGTACCCGCCCTCGATGATGGCGCGCTGGTCCGGCGGCAATCCATCAAGCCACGCCTTGTTGAACACGCTCGTGCCCGAGGCGCGGCTGTGTTCCGTCAAAGTGAAGTGCGGCGCGTAAGTGGCTTCGCCGCCGCGGGCATAGAGCACCAACGCCGTTTCGCCGCCGTCGACCAACCCGGTCTGCAATGACGTCACCAGCTCGGTGCGCTGCAGGTGAATAACATCGGCACCAATCGACTCAAGAAACATCACCGAGGTGTTGGAACTCAGCGCCCGCATCCGATAGCCCTTGGTATCGGCGGGCGAGTGCAGGGCCTTCTTGCCGTAGATGTTGTTCCAGCCGACGTCCTGCCAGTTGGCGATGGTGAGGCCCTTCGCCGTTGTGACCTCGTCGAGGAACGGTTTGAGGAAATTGTCGAGGACGAAGTGCCATTCCTCGACGGTGTCGAACAAATAGGGTGCCGCCAGCAGCCCGTATTCCGGAACGGCGCGTGACATACCCGCTTCGCTGAAGCTTGAGATTTGGATGCGATTGCGCATCAGTGCCGTCATCATGCCGTCTTCGCCGCCGGTCTCGCCGCGAATCAGCAGCTTCACCGCCAGCTTGCCACCCGAGGTGTCGCTCACCTTCTTGGCGTAATTGTTCCAGATGACATCGCCGATATCACCAGGCGCAACGGTGGCGCCAACCGTGCCGATGATCTTCGGCTCCTGGGCCGTGCACGTGTCGGTGACGGCGCCGGCCAGCAGAATTGCGATAAGGCGAAGTGCGTGCATAGAGATCACTAAAGTCCACCGCATGTCCCATTTCAAGCGTCGCTTGCCTTGGCACCACGCCGCGAACCTCTAATATGACGGCACCAAGGAGATTCGTATGCGTATTCGTGCCGCTGTGTTGCATCAGATGGGCGCGCCTGCCCCCTACGCCCAATCGCGCCCGCTCAAGATCGAGGAGCTGGAGCTCGACCCGCCCGGAGAGGGCGAGATTCTGGTGCAGATTAAGGCCGCGGGGCTGTGCCATTCCGACTTGTCTGTGATTGAAGGCACCCGGCCGCGACCGACGCCGATGGCTTTGGGGCACGAGGCCGCGGGCGTCGTGAAGCAACTCGGTTCGGGTGTGAAAGACCTCGCCGTCGGCGACCACGTCGTGTTGGTGTTCGTGCCAAGCTGTGGCCATTGCGTGCCGTGCGCCGAGGGTCGCCCCGCGCTGTGCGAACCGGCGGCCGGCAGCAATGTTGCCGGCACGCTGATTTCGGGCGCGCGGCGCCTCGCCATGAAGGGTGCGCCGGTCAATCATCATCTCGGCGTGTCGGCCTTTGCCGATCATGCCGTGGTTAGCCGCAACTCGGTGGTGAAGGTCGACAAGAGCCTGCCCTTCGACGAAGCTGCGCTGTTTGGCTGCGCCGTGATCACCGGTGTTGGCGCCGTTCTGAACACCGCCAAGGTTCGCGCCGGTTCGCGGGTGGCGGTGATCGGTCTCGGCGGCGTTGGGCTCAACAGCGTGTTGGGCGCGCAAGTGGCCGGCGCGCGGCAGATCGTCGCCATCGATCTTCGCGAGGACAAATTGAAATTGGCGCGGCAACTCGGCGCGACTCATGTGTTTCTCGCCAGCGACGCCACTGTGATCGATCAGGTCAAGGCGGCCACCAGCGGCGGCGTCGATTTCGCCTTCGAGATGGCCGGCTCGATCCCGGCGCTGGAACTGGCGTGGAAAATCACCCGACGCGGCGGCGAGACCATCACGGCCGGTTTGCCTCATCCGCAAAAGACCCTGGCGATCGCGCCTGTCCAAATGGTCGGCGAAGAGCGCACGCTGAAAGGCAGTTATGTCGGCAGTTGCGTCCCGGTGCGCGACATCCCGGCCTACATAGATCTCTATCGTGCCGGCAAACTTCCGGTCGATCGGCTGATGAGCGATCGAATCAAGTTGGACGACATCAACGCCGCCTTCGATCGTCTCGCGTCTGGCGCGACGGTGCGGCAAGTTGTCATATTCGATTGAGGTGGTGTCGCCATGTTGATGAATCAACCGCGTGCCCGCGAGGTGATGGATAAATACAAGGTCGACGCCCTGTTGGCGGCGAACGCGGTCAACATCTACTACCTGACCGACTACTGGGGCCCGTTCATGAACATGCTCCGGCCCTTCTACAACTACGGGCTCTTTCCCCGGAACGAGAACGCGCCGGCAGCCCTGATCGGCTCGGCGGTCGAGTTTCAGCGCTTGCACGAAGATCCGAGTACCACTTGGGTCCCGAACGTTTGCGCTTATTCACACCCGACGATGTACGACCGGCGCGATTTCGATCCCGACAGCGAAGACCCCGAGGCCGTGCAGGAAGGATTGGTCTGGCCGATCCGGCAGTCGACGCTCGACGACGACGATCGCGATTTTCTCGCGCGGCAGGCGGCCTATCGCGGCAAGTATTCCGTCAACGCCATTTATGCGCTCAAGAAGGCGATCAAGGAGGCCGGGCTGGAACGCGGCGTGATCGGCACCGACGATCCGCGCATCATCGGTTGGCTCAATCAGATTGGTCTCAAGCATCTCCGTGGCGTCGAAGCGACGCAGATTTTTCGCGAAATCCGGATGGTGAAGAGCGAGACCGAGCTTGGCATCATCCGCAAGGCCGCGGCGATGAACGAAATCGCGGTCGATGCGGCGATTGCCTC
>VGEM01000382.1 GCA_016869315.1 Alphaproteobacteria bacterium
TGCCCTTACCGTCTCGAGCGGCCTGCTGGCAGGCCCGGTTTCGAACACGGCCCGCATGAAGAATCGGCGCGAGTCGAGGTCGCCAAATTGATTTGATGACTCGATGAAGCACCCGCTATCACGAAGATATCCCGACACGGCGGCGACGAGGCCGGTGGTATCGGGGCAGGAAATGGTTAGGATATGGCGCTGTGCGGACATGGCGTGATGCGTGGCTCGAAAGACCGCTGTTTGTCTCCGATCCATGCGTGATGCCGCAAGCAAAATCATCGACCTGTCATGTCAGATATCGAGCAAGCCCTGATCGGAACACAAGGCGCCGTGAGGCTTGGAACCGCGGTCGCGGCATTCGCGGCCCTCGCCGTGTTGGAGGTCGCCCGTCCCTGGCGCACGGCGCCGTCGCGCGTCGGTCGATGGCCGGGAAATCTGGCGTTGATGGTATTAGGCGTGGTGGTGGCGCGCATCGCCGCGCCATTCGCGCCGGTAACGGTGGCCGTCGCCGCAAACAACAACGGGTGGGGCCTTTTCAACTGGATGTATCTGTCGGCTCCGATTGCCGCAATCGTCGGATTTCTGGTACTGGATCTCGTGATTTACACGCAGCACCGCGCCTTCCATGTCATCCCGCAGCTTTGGCCGATCCATCGTGTACACCACGTCGACACGGCCTTCGACGTGACCACCGGCGTTCGGTTCCATCCTATCGAAATCCTGCTCTCGCTTCTGGTCAAGTGTGGTGCCGTGCTCGCATTCGGGCCGTCGGTTGCGACCGTCATTGCGTTCGAGATCGCCCTCAACGCCGCGTCTCTTTTCAATCACGCTAATGTCCAGCTGCCGGCACGGGCCGACCGCCTTCTCCGCTGGCTGGTCGTGACGCCTACAATGCACCGCGTGCATCATTCGATCGAGCGCCATGAAACCGACAGCAATTTCGGTTTCTTTGTCCCATGGTGGGACCGCCTCTTCGGCACCTATGTCGCGGACCCTGCCGCGGGCCCTGACGGCCTCACGATCGGATTGCCCGATTTTCGGTCAGAGTCCGAACGCGGCATCGGCCCGCTGCTGAGCCAGCCGTTCCGCCAGCCCGATTAGCCGCGGATTACGCTGGTCGTGGAAGCGCCCGCGCACCAGCGTTTTCCAGCGCCATGGCCGCCGCCTTGACGGCCTGTTGCAACTTGGCAAACGCCTTGTTCTCGATCTGGCGAACGCGTTCGCGACTGATACCGAAATCGGCACCAATGTCCTCCAGCGTGCGCGGATCTTCCAGAAGCCGGCGCTGTTCGATCACCGTTCGTTCGCGGGGCGTGAGCACGTTCAGTGCCTCGCGCATCAGCTTGAGACCAACGGCGCGCTCTTCACGCTCGGCGAGCACGGTTTCTTGATCGGGCGAGTCGTCGATCAACAAATCCTGCGGTTGGACATCGCCATCCTCGGTCACCATTTGATTGAGCGACGAATCGCCGCGCGACAGGCGCCGATTCATGTCGATCACCTCGTCGGTCGTCACGTCGAGGCGCTTGGCGATTTTCTCGGCCTCGATGATCGGAATGTCGCCGTCGTCATAGAGCTCAAGCTTCGCTTTGAGCTTGCGCAGATTGAAGAACAGCTTCTTCTGTGCGGCGACCGTGCCTACTTTAACCAGCGACCACGAGTTCAGGACAAACTCGTTGATCGCGGCTTTGATCCACCACATGGCATAGGTGGCGAGGCGGAAGCCGCGCTCCGGCTCGAACTTCTTTACAGCGCGCATCAGACCGAGATTGCCTTCCGAGATCAGGTCGGACACCGGCAAACGATAATAGCGGTATCCCATGGCGATCTTGGCGACGAGCCGGAGATGACTGGTCACGAGTTTTTCGGCGGCTTTGAGATCGCCGGAGGTGTGAAAGCGCGTCGCGAGTTGATATTCCTCGTCGGCGCCAAGCATCGGGAATTTCTTGATGGCCTCGAGATAGCCGGCAAGGCTTGCCTCCGAGGACAGCACCGGAACTCGGCCGCCCATGACGGCTGGAGCCCGGAAGGTTGCGAAAGAATTGGTCATGGCGTGACTCCCACGATTGAGGTTTGATCGGTGAACGCAGACTCGCGCAGAAGCACGTCAGGCGGCGAGGTCGATCCGATGGAACGGGTGGGTCCCTCTAAAGGGACGATGAGTCGCGATGCGCATGGTCAAGTCCTCCTGTGAGCAACATGACGCGGTTGTTGTTCCGACTGTCCACTTGGGCCCAGTCGCCCTGAAAGGCCCGAGCGGGCACCTTCCAGTGACGGGAATAATAACGAGTGCTGGCCAATTGTCAAATCGGCGCAGGGCCAGCCGCTGCAGATATTCATCAATATAATCATAAAGATAGAAGCCTACGCCCAGTTTTGCTTTGCTGATATTGGCACTCTGCAGGCAAGAGTGCCAACCTACTCATCTGGCAGCGATGACGGTGATTTCGACGAGGAACTCCGCTTTGGGCAACCTCGCCTCGACCACGGTCCTGGCCGGCAATGCAGGCTTAGGTGCCCACGCGACCCAGGCTCTGTTCATGTCATCGAAGCCGGCCATGTCGGTCAAATGGATTTGCGCAAACAGAATCTGATTCTTATTTGAATCACAGCGGGCGAGAAGATCGTCGATCTTCTGCAGCACGACCGTCGTTTGCCCGGCGATGTCGCCAACCGGGTCGGGGGTCGCCTGGCCGGCGAGATAGATCGTGTCGCCGTGAATGACGGCGCGGCTGATACGTTCTCCGACATCGAGGCGTTCAATGATCATGGAAGTCTCCTCTCACGGGTTAATGATAACCGAGACTAGGGGCCCTCAATCGCCCTGCCAACCTTGACGCATGCGCGCCTTGCTCCGACCATGTCACGAGTGCCATGCCGGACATCGGACGCCCCACCATCGCGAGTATTGATACATGGAAGCAGCGTGGCGGGGCTGCGGCGGCCAACGGCCAATATGCGGAAGCCGCGCGCTGCAGCCGCGAGATTCTGAAACTCGATCCTTTGGACTGGGGGGGCACCAAGTCGCTCCTGCTCATGGCGCGATTGTCCGGCGAACTGGACGATCCGATGATTGAGGTCGCCTTCAAGGCTTTCTTCAAGGACTTCTTTAGCCGGCACCCTGCCCTCGGCATCACGCTTTCTCCAACGCTCACCTTCGATCGTTGGATTGCCGGCGCCGGCCTCAAGACGGTCGAGATCGATAGTGCCCAAATCGTCGGCACGACACCGCCTTACACCGCCGAGCCAACTTTGGCGGTCGAAATCCCGGACGCCGGATTCGTTCCTGGATGGGATCACGTGATTGCGCCGACGGGCGAAGTCCTCGACGGGTCGGGGTATCTCGATCTTCGATCCGCTTTGAACGTCATGCCTCATGTGTGTTTCCCCGAGGCCAACCGCGTGATGCATATCGGAGCTGGCGAACCCACTCGAATCCCAGGACGTATCCTCTTCCTCTCGGCCCCAACTCTGTTCAACGTCGGCCATTGGCTCGTCGACTTTCTGCCTCGACTCCGCGGCATTGGCGCCGATGACAAAGACGCTCGCATCGCCGTGCCGGCACCGTTGCCCAATCGCTACCGCGAGTTTCTAGCGACCTTCT
>VGEM01000383.1 GCA_016869315.1 Alphaproteobacteria bacterium
GACGAAGTGATCGACGGCTCGGTTCGTAGCAAGCTCGCCGCGATGTCGGTCGCCCTCAAGAATTAGGCGTAGTTCAATACGCATCACAAGGAAACCACCATGCAACAGCTGAAACCCTCAGAAATCAGCGAGCTTATCAAGAGCAAGATCCAAAGCCTAGCCTTGTCCGCGGAAGCGCGTACGCAAGGCACCGTCGTTTCCGTGACGGACGGCATCTGCCGGGTCCACGGCCTGTCGGACGTCATGCAGGGCGAAATGCTCGAGTTTCCGAACAGCACCTTCGGCCTCGCGCTCAATCTCGAACGCGACTCCGTCGGCGCCGTTATTCTGGGCGAATACGAGCACATCTCCGAGGGCGACCCGGTGAAGTGCACCGGCCGTATTCTCGACGTACCGGTCGGGCCCGAACTGATCGGCCGCGTGGTGAACTCGCTCGGCGTTCCGATCGATGGCAAGGGCCCGATCAATGCCAAGGAACGCGACGTCATCGAGAAAGTCGCGCCCGGCGTGATCTGGCGCAAATCGGTATCTCAACCGGTGCAGACTGGACTGAAGTCGATCGACGCGATGGTGCCGATCGGCCGCGGACAGCGCGAGCTGATCATTGGCGATCGCCAGACCGGCAAGACCGCCGTCGCCGTCGACACCATCATTAACCAAAAGGGCAAGGATCTCTTCTGCGTCTATGTCGCCATCGGCCAGAAGGCCTCGACCATCGCCAATGTCGTGCGAAAGCTCGAAGAGCATGGCGCCATGGCCTATACCATAGTGGTGGCCGCATCGGCATCCGAATCCGCCGCGCTGCAGTACATCGCCGCTTACTCGGGCTGCACGATGGGCGAGTATTTCCGCGACCGCGGCCAGGACGCTCTGATAATCTATGACGACCTGACCAAGCAAGCCTGGGCCTACCGCCAGATCTCACTCCTGCTTCGCCGCCCGCCGGGCCGCGAAGCCTATCCTGGCGACGTGTTCTACCTGCACTCTCGCCTGCTCGAGCGCGCGGCGCGCGTGTCCGATGCCTGGGTGGAACGTTTTACCAAGGGGGCTGTGAAAGGAAAGACGGGTTCCCTGACAGCGCTGCCGGTGATTGAAACGCAGACCGGCGACGTGTCCGCCTTCGTCCCGACCAACGTCATCTCGATCACCGACGGGCAGATCTTCCTGGAGACCGACCTCTTTAACGCCGGCATCCGTCCCGCGATCAACGCCGGCATCTCGGTGTCGCGCGTCGGCGGGGCCGCGCAGACCAAGGTCATGAAGCGCAAGGATGTCGGCGCCGGCGTGCGGCTCTCGCTCGCCCAGTACCGTGAACTTGCTGCCTTCGCGCAGTTCGCCTCGGACCTCGACGAAGCCACGCGCAAGCAGCTCGAGCGCGGCCGCCTCGTCACCGAAATGATGAAGCAGCCCCAGTACCAGCCGCTGGAAGTCTGGGAAATGGCCGTAGCCCTGTTCGCGGTCAACAACAGCTTCTTCGACGACATCGACGTGAAAAAGGCCAACGCGGCGGAGAAGTCGCTGCGTGATTATGTCAAGACCAAGTACGCCGATCTGGTCAAGCGTATTGCCGACAATGCGGATCTCAAGGGCGATGACGAAAAAGCACTTGCGGGTGCAGTGAAGGACTGGAAGGCCAACGGCGCGTTCTGATTCTGCATGCCCCCTCCGGGCTTGAACCGGCAGGGGCGGCAGAGGCACAGGTCCAAGCAGAAAACTACGGGCATACACGAATATGGCAGGCTCCAAGGAAATACGGACCAAGATCAAGAGCGTGCAGAACACGCGCAAGATCACCAAGGCCATGGAAATGGTCGCGGCGTCCAAGATGCGAAAGGCGCAGGAGCGCATGCGGGCGATGCGTCCCTATGCCGAGAAGATCCGCAACGTCGCGGCGCATCTCTCGCATGCCAACCCAGAGTACAGGCATCCGTTCTTGGTCGAGCGCGACACGGTGAAGAAGGTCGGCATCATCATCATCACCACCGACAAGGGCCTCTGCGGCGGCCTGAACACGAACGTGCAGCGCATGGCGCTGAACAAGATCAAGCAGTGGGAGGCTGAGGGCGAAAGCTTCGAGGTCTGCGCCTTCGGCAACAAGGGTCTGGGCTTCATGCAGCGCCTTGGCGTCAACGTCGTGGCCAATGTGGTTCAGCTCGGCGACCGTCCTCAGCTCGAGAAGCTGATCGGTGCCATCAAGGTGATGCTCGACGGCTACACGCAGGACCGCTTCGACCGGCTGATGATCTTCTATACGAAGTTCATCAACACCATGCGGCAGGAACCGGTGGTGGAGCAGCTGCTGCCGCTGTCCGGCGAAAAACTCGGCTCGCCTGAAGGCTCGTGGGACTATATTTACGAACCGGATCCCAAGGTCGTGCTCGACCAGGTGCTCACCCGTTACGTCGAGGCGATCATCGTGCAGGCGATGTCGGAGAACATGGCATCCGAGCAATCGGCGCGCATGGTGGCCATGAAAGCGGCGTCAGATAACGCCGGCAACGTGATCGACGAGCTGACGCTGATCTACAACAAGACGCGTCAGGCTGCCATCACCAAGGAACTGTCGGAAATTGTGGGCGGCGCAGCGGCTGTCTAGCCGGGCGCCGTCGAATACGAATCTAGAAACGAACGCTTAGGAAAAATCCATGGCTTCTATGCAAACAGCCGGTAAGGGAACCATCGTCCAGTGCATCGGTGCGGTCATCGATATCGAGTTCCCGCGCGACGCGATGCCGAAGGTCTATGACGCGCTGACGCTCGACGAGGACATGAACAACCCGCTCGCCGAAAAGGGCCTCACGTTCGAAGTCGAGCAGCAGCTCGGCGACGGCGTCGTACGTACCATCGCGCTCGGTTCCTCCGACGGCCTGCGCCGCGGCATGAAGGTCTCGAACTCCGGCAAGCCCATCATGGTGCCCGTCGGAACGGCCACCCTCGGTCGCATCATGGACGTGCTGGGCCGTCCCATCGACGAAGCCGGTCCGATCCCGACCGAAGAGCGCCGCGCAATCCACCAGTCGTCGCCAAAGTTCGACGAACTGTCGCCCTCGGTGGAACTGCTGCCCACCGGCATCAAGGTGATCGACCTGATTTGCCCGTTTGCCAAGGGCGGCAAGATCGGCCTGTTCGGCGGCGCCGGCGTCGGCAAGACCGTGAACATGATGGAGCTCATCAACAACATCGCCAAGTCGTACGGCGGGTACTCGGTGTTCGCCGGCGTCGGCGAGCGCACCCGCGAGGGCAACGACTTCTACCATGAGATGGAAGAGTCCAAGGTGCTGGACAAGGTGGCCATGGTGTTTGGCCAGATGAACGAGCCGCCGGGCAACCGCCTGCGCGTGGCGCTGACCGGCCTCGCGATGGCCGAGAAGTTCCGCGACGAAGGCCGTGACATCCTGCTATTCATCGACAATATCTACCGCTTCACGCTGGCCGGCACCGAAGTGTCGGCGCTTCTGGGCCGCATGCCGTCCGCCGTGGGTTACCAGCCGACGCTGGCGGAGGAAATGGGCCGACTTCAGGAACGCATTACATCCACCAAGGTCGGTTCG
>VGEM01000384.1 GCA_016869315.1 Alphaproteobacteria bacterium
ACGGCTTGCCGACCCACGCCTGATCCTCCTTGAGGATGAGGCGGCGTTGATTGCGATCGAGGCGCGCGGGCGCGGTGGTCATGCCGCGTCAGTCCATCATGTTGCGGGTTTCGGCGGGAACGCGGACGGTGAGGCCGTCAAGCTCGGGCGTGACGACGATCTGGCACCCAAGCCGCGACTGCGCCGTCACGCCATAGGTGAGATCGAGCATGTCCTGCTCGGCCTCCGACGGCGGCTTCAGTTTGCCGGTCCACGCCTTGTCGACGATGACGTGGCAGGTGGAGCATGCCATGCAGCCCTCGCAGGCGCCCTCCATGGCGATGCCGGCATTCTTCGCCACCTGCATCAGCGACAATTGATCGCGCGCGTCGATTTCGCGCTGCGCGCCGGCGGCGTCGGTGAAGATGACTTTGGTCATGCCGCCTGCGCCGCTTTGGCCGGCGCCCAGGCCCGCTTGAACGCATCGATGTCGGCTGCCGTCGAGGCGTGGCCAAGGCTGATCCGGATCGCCGAGCGCACCACGTCGGCCGACAGACCCATGGCGGTCAAGACATGAGAGTCGGCGACACGCCCCGAAGAACAGGCCGCACCTGCGCTCACGGCAACGCCGGCGAGATCGAGCGAAATGATCTGGATGTCGCTGCCATGGCCGGGCGCTGAAACCGAGACGGTGTTCGCAACCCGCGGCGCCGACTGGCCGTGGATGACGGCGGAGGGTGCCGCGGCCGCGATCCACCGTTCGAGCCCGTCGCGCAATTCTCGCACGCGACTTTGATCGGCGATCAGCCGCGGCACGGCGCCAACCGCAACGCCGAAGCCGACAATGCCCAAGGAATTCTCGGTGCCGGCGCGACGCCCCCGCTCCTGCCCGCCGCCCGAAATCAGCGGCGCGATGTCGACATCGGCCGCAAGCACCACCGCACCGGCGCCTTTCGGCCCGCCAATCTTGTGGGCGGATATGGTGATCGCATCGGCGTGCAGCGACGCCAGGTCGAGCGGGAGTCGACCAAGCGCCTGGACCGCGTCGCAATGAATGCGGCCACCGCGCGCTTTCACCATGGCGGCCAGTTCAGCCACCGGCTGGATGACGCCGGTCTCGTTGTTGACCAGCATCAGCGAGACCAGAAACGGCGGATCGAGCCGGTCGATGACGATCTTGGCGGCGGCGAGATCGATCACGCCCGAGGCGAGCACGGGCAGGCGCCGCGCAGGTGGAACATGGGACAGCACCGACGGGTGCTCGATCGCCGAGGCCCAGACGCGATCCGGCGGCGCACCGACGCCCGTCAGCGCCAAGGCATTGGCTTCGGTCGCACCAGAGGTGAACACGACCCGCTCGGCGCGGCTGCCAACGGCCGTTGCGATCGCTTCACGCGCGTCCTCGATCGCGGCGCTCGCGCGGCGGCCGACGGCATGAACCGACGACGGATTGCCAAACGTTCCGAGGGCGACGGTCATCGCCGCGGCGACATCCGGCAACAACGGCGCAGTGGCGTTGAAATCGAGGTAGGCGTGCGGCGCGGTCGGGGCCATGCCCCGACTATATCGTCCTTTGTGCGGGCGTCGATGCGCCCGCCATGACTTCGGCCAGCGTGCGTTCGGCCACCACGCCGGCGACATCTCGATTGAGCCGCGCCCAGAACGCGGCGTGAGGTCCGGTGGTCGGCTCGGGCCCGCGTTGAAACAGCGCGCAGACCCTCGACAAGGGCACCGCCTCGGGCGCTGCCGCCAGGCGGTAGCCGCCGCCGGGGCCGCGAATGCTGGTGACCACGCCACCCTGCTTCAGGACAGCGAAAATTTGCTCGAGGTAAGAGGTCGATAGGTCGAGCTGGGCGGCGACGCTGGCCAGCGGCACCGGGCCGCTGCGGGCGGCGGAAATCAATCCCAAGGCATCAATGGCAGAGCGGGCGCGGGGTGAGGGGATCATGGCTAACTATTTGATCTCAATAATTTTTATCGATGAGGCGTATGGCGCAAGTCACCGTTATTACGGCCCGCGCGGCGGTTCAGATTGATTGATAGACTTTGCCCGGATGTCGGCCTCTCTGTTCGTGTTGCGAATTCAGTCGGCATTACCTATACCGTCGCGCCTTCCACATAGTGCTCCGTCCGCACGTCACAACTTTTTCTGGGTCCGTCCCATGCCTGAAGTCATTTTTGTAGGACCCGGTGGCCGCCTCGAAGGTCGCTACCATCATTGCGACAAGCCACGGGCGCCGATCGCCTTGATCCTGCATCCGCATCCGCAGCATGGCGGAACCATGAACAACAAGGTTGTCTACAACCTGTACTATTCGTTCGTGAATAAGGGCTTCTCGGTACTGCGGTTCAATTTCCGTGGCGTTGGGCGTTCGCAGGGCGAGTTCGATAACGGCATGGGCGAATTGTCGGATGCCGCCTCGGCGCTCGACTGGATGCAGACCGTGAACCCGAGCGCGCCGGCCTGCTGGGTGGCGGGGTTCTCGTTCGGCGCCTGGATTGGCATGCAGCTGCTGATGCGCCGGCCCGAGATCGAAGGCTTCGTCTCGGTAGCGCCGCCGGCCAACATGTACGACTTCAGCTTCCTCGCGCCGTGCCCGTCGTCCGGAATCATCGTCCAAGGCACCGACGACGACGTCGTGCCGGAATCGTCGGTCGAGAAGTTCGTCAACAAACTCAAGATGCAGAAAAACATCTCGATCGATTACAGCCTGGTCAAAGGCGCAAATCACTTCTTCAAGGATCACCTGGAGCAGTTGACCAAGGTGGTCGAGGGGTACCTGTCGACCCGGCTGGAAAACCCCGGCGTCTCGCGCCGCAAGCAATCGCCGGCAGCCGCCGCCGCAGCCGCGAACGCGTGATCAATTGAACTGTCATCCCGGCGGAAGCTGGGATCTCTTTGGGACATCACGCACTTTGGATCTAGGGCCGCGCCCTTATCCGTCCTCCGGCGCTGGCCCTGGCTTCCGTTTTCCGAGCGCAATTCCGAAATTGCGATAGAGGCTTTTGACAAAGTGCTCATCGCTGAGCGGAGGGCCGGTGCGCGAGTGAGCGCGAAATGCATCGAACTCGCCGTTGGCCGGCGCTTCACCCAAGAACGTGCGCCAGCCTCGTACCATCTCAACCTCCGGGGCGACCTGGCAAGACAAGCATCCTCACCGGCGAGATGCGCCCGGACGCTCGACCACGGCCAATCACGAGCACGCGCGGCCAGCCTCGCCCGCACAGGGTTCAGTTCGACATAGCGGGCGCAAGACAGCGCGTTCGCTTCATCGATGACGAACTACGCGAACCGCCCTTCCTAAAGGAACCCCGTCCAGCTTTTGGCCTAATGAAATGGCGCGATTAGCGCTTGTGCGACAGCGCGGCGACGAGAAAGCGAAAGCGGCGATAATGGTCGTCGCTAAAGAATAACTTCTGCCGCCGATTTCCTCTTTGCGTGACGTCGTGTGGAGGTGTGAGCTGGTCCTAGAAATTCGGACAGGGTTTTAAGGTGTATTCCGCCGGGAGCGGAGGAATACCAGATGGCGAAGCGGCAACGGTTTTCGAGCGAATTCAAGGCGCGTGTG
>VGEM01000385.1 GCA_016869315.1 Alphaproteobacteria bacterium
CGGCGCGTTCTTTGAACGCGTCGCCTCGGCGGGCTACTTCCTCGGCAAGATCATCCCGTACCGCGGATCGTGGGTGGAATTCGAGTACGACAACAAGAACCTGCTCTACGTCCGCATTGACCGCAAGCGCAAGTTCTACGGCACGGTGTTTCTCCGCGCGTTGGGCCTGAAGTCCGACACCGACATCCTGCATGCCTTCTACAACTGCACGGGAGTCAAGATCAAGAACTCCAAGCTGATGTGGAAGGTGTCCGAGTCGCTCATCGGCCTGAAGCTTTCGCACGCCATCACCAAGGGCGGCGAAACCGTGGTCGCCGTAGGCAAGAAGATCACCAGCTCGGTGTTCCGTGAACTCGCCAAGCAGAAGATCGAGCAGGTGGAGGTAGCCCCCAACGATATCGAAGGCGCCTACATCGCCACCGACGTGGTCGATCAGGAAACCGGCGAGGTTTTGTGCGAAGCCAACCATGAACTGACGCCCGCCGCCATCGGCCGTCTCATTGACTCGGGCATCACCAGCTTTGAGATCTTCTTCCCGGACCGCGACGACGCGGGCAACGTGGTTTCCGCCACCCTCCGCAAGGACAGCGTGAAGTCGCAGAGCGACGCACTGCTGGAAATCTACCGCAAGCTGCGCCCGGGCGACCCGCCGACGCTCGACACCGCCATCCAGCTTTTCCAGGGCATGTTCTTCGACCCGCGCAAGTACGACTTCTCGCGCGTGGGCCGCATGAAGTTCAACATCAAGCTCTGCGACAAGGCCGACGCCACCGCGCTCGACAAGCGTACGCTCGATCAGGATGACTTCATCCGCACGATCACTTACCTGCTGAAGCTCCGCAAGTACGCCGGCCAGCCCGATTCGCCGTTCCGCGTGGACGACATCGACCACCTCGGCAACCGCCGCGTCCGCGCCGTGGGCGAACTGCTCGAAAACCAGTTCCGCATCGGCCTCGTGCGCATGGAGCGCGCCATCAAGGAAAAAATGTCGGTCTACCAGGAAATGTCGACGGCCATGCCGCACGACTTGGTGAACGCCAAACCTGTCATGGCCGCCATCCGCGAGTTCTTTGGCTCCAGCCAGCTCTCGCAGTTCATGGATCAGACCAACCCGCTGTCGGAAATCACGCACAAGCGGCGTTTGTCGGCCCTTGGACCGGGCGGTCTTTCGCGGGAACGCGCGGGCTTCGAAGTCCGCGACGTCCACCCCACGCACTACGGCCGCATCTGCCCGATTGAGACGCCGGAAGGTCCGAACATCGGTCTCATCTCCTCGCTGTCGTGCTTTGCGCGCATCAACGAGTACGGCTTTATTGAGAGCCCGTACCGCAAGGTGCTAGGCGGCAAACTCACCGACGAAGTACGCGTGCTCAACCCGGGCGACGCCGCGTCGAAGGTAAACGACGTCATGAGCCGCGGCGAGATGGAGAAGCTCAACGCGGATCTCGGCGGCAAGAAAAAGCACGCCGTTGAGTTCGAAGCCCACTGCGAGTACCTCTCGGCGTGGGAAGAAGACAAGTACATCATCGCCCAGGCCAATGTGCAGGTGGATCAAACTGGACGGCTCGTCGCCGATCTGGTCAACGCCCGCCAGGCCGGCAACTTCGTGCTGAAGAACCGCGACGAAATCGAGTTCATGGACGTCAGCCCGAAGCAGCTTGTCTCGGTGGCCGCCTCGCTCATCCCGTTCCTTGAGAACGACGACGCCAACCGCGCTCTGATGGGTTCGAACATGCAACGCCAGGCCGTGCCGCTGCTGCGCGCTGAAGCGCCGTTTGTCGGCACGGGCATGGAAAAGGTGACGGCGCGCGACTCGGGCGCTGTGGTCATTTGCAAGCGCTCCGGCATCGTGGACTCGGTCGACTCCGAACGCATCATCGTCCGCGTGGAAGGCAACGTCCACGAAGGCCAGATGTCGCGCGAAGTGGGCGCCGACATCTACCAGATGACCAAGTTCAAGCGCTCCAATCAGAACACCTGCATCAACCAGAAGCCGATCGTTCATGTGGGCCAGCGCGTGCGTAAAGGCGACGTGCTCGCTGACGGTCCTTGTACGGAAATGGGTGAGCTCGCCCTCGGCCGCAACGTGCTGGTGGCGTTCATGCCCTGGCGCGGGTACAACTTCGAAGACGCCATTGTGGTGAGCGAGAAGCTGGTCAAAGAAGACTACTATACCTCGATCCATATTGAAGAATTCGAACTCGAAGCCCGCGACACCAAGCTGGGCGGCGAGGAAATCACGCGCGACATTCCGAATATCTCTGAGAGCTTCCTCAAGAACCTCGACGAGAGCGGCATCATCCGCATCGGCGCCTCGGTGAAGCCCGGCGATATTCTTGTCGGCAAAGTGACGCCCAAGGGCGAAACGCAGTTGACGCCTGAGGAGAAACTCCTCCGGGCGATCTTCGGCGAAAAGGCCGGCGACGTGAAAGACGCTTCGCTCTACTGCCCGCCCGGCATCGAAGGCACGGTGGTGGGTTGCAAGGTCTTCTCGCGCAAGGGCGCTGAGCTCGACGAACGCAGCAAGTGGATTCTCGAACTTCAGGTGCAGCGTCTCCATCGCAACATGGAAGACGAAAAGCGCATCCTGAACGACGAGCGCGCTAAGCGTTTGATGGCGCTGTTCGAAGGCCAGCTCCTGCTGGCCGATCTGCACGACGAAAAGACCAACAAGAAGCTCCTTTCCAAGGACACCCCGGTCACGCGCGACGTGGTCGAAAAGCTCAAGGCCCGCGACCTGAAGCGCATGCGCATCAAGGAAAAGGACGCGCGGCTCAACGAGCAGGTGGACGAGATCGAGGACATGACGTCACGGCAGATTGCCGTGCTCGAAAAAATCACCGAAGAGAAGATCGCCAAGCTCAAGAAGGGCGACGAACTTCCCCCGGGCGTGATCAAGATGGTCAAGGTCTATATCGCCATGAAGCGCAAGCTTTCCGTCGGCGACAAGATGGCCGGCCGTCACGGTAACAAGGGCGTCATCGCGCGCATCGTGCCCGAAGAGGATATGCCGTATCTGCCGGATGGAACGCCGGTGGAGATCGTGCTGAATCCGCTGGGCGTGCCTTCGCGCATGAACGTCGGACAAATTCTGGAGACCCACCTCGGTTGGGCGGCCCGCGCGCTCGGCTTGCACTTTGCAACGCCCGTGTTCGACGGCGCCGCCGAAACCGATATCAAGGCGCAGTTGACGAAGGCCAACCTGCCGACCTCGGGCAAGATCAAGCTGCATGACGGTATGACCGGCGCGGAGTTCGAGCAGCCCGTCACCGTGGGCTACATCTATATGCTCAAGCTGTCGCACTTGGTGGACGACAAGATCCACGCCCGCTCCATTGGGCCGTATTCGCTCATCACCCAGCAGCCGCTGGGCGGCAAGGCGCAGTTCGGCGGCCAGCGCTTCGGCGAAATGGAAGTGTGGGCGCTCGAAGCCTACGGTGCGGCCTACGTACTGCAGGAACTGCTCACGGCCAAGTCCGACGACGTGTTCGGACGCGCCAAGATCTACGAAGCGATCGTCAAGGGCGAAGC
>VGEM01000386.1 GCA_016869315.1 Alphaproteobacteria bacterium
TTGAAGTGGCCGCCGGCAGCAACCGTCGGTTTTGCTCCTGGCACAGTCAGCGGTGGCGGCGCACAGGTGCTTTGCATTGGACACGACCTCGCGACTGCGATGCCTGACTGAAGTTATCGATCCTGAACTCTCATCGTGCCGAAGAGAATTGCGTCGACCACGGTGTCGAAACGCTCAATCCGCCTCGAAAGCCCATCGATGCTGGCGTAGCGCACTAAAAGAAGCGAGGGCACGGCGTCGTGGAATGCACGATTGATTTGCCTCAACAATTCCGCGCGCGTCGCTGTGTCCATCTCGGCGTTGGACCGTTCGATCAGCGGCACCATCTCGGGCACGCAAAACCAAGGATTCGAAAACAGGCAGGAGTGGCGTTCGGCCGCACGGCTGATGTCGCCTGACAGATAGTGCGACCACGTCGCCGAGAAAGCATCGAAACCGTTCCAGTCTCCGGACTGAACGCGGCGGGCGATATCCGGAAACGGCAATTGGCGGATTTCCGCCATAACGCCGATGGCCGCCAATTCTTGAGCGACGCGCTGGAACACCAGGGTATCGCCGGGAATCTGCCCGCCGAACACGGCAATCGTCATTTGAAAACCGTTTGGAAAACCGGCATCGGCCAGCAGCGTTTTGGCCCGATCGGGATCGTGGCCATAGGGCTCGAGCGTCGGATCCCACCCGGCTGCGTCAGGTGTCGCCACTTGGGTTGCCGGCGGCAACGCGCCACCCAGCAGTTCCTTTGAGATGCGCGTACGGTCAATCGCCAGATTGAGCGCCAATCGTACCCGGACATCTTTCAAAGCCGGCGTCGCGTCGCCGACGTTGCGAAACGAGATGGCAAGCACGATCGGACCCGGCTGAACGTGAGCGCGCAAACTATTGTTTTCGAGAATCGCGATCGAGTCGGGATCGAGATTGCTCGCGACATCGGTCTCGCCGGCGAGCAGGCTCTGCAGGCGCACGGCGCGGTCGGGCACCACGGTGACATCGACCCGGTCGATTTGTTCGGGCGCCCGCCAGGACGACGGAACCCCGATCAAAGTCACGCCCACGCCGCCGGGCGCCCACGCACTCGCCCGATAGGGTCCGGTGCCGACCGGCGCCTTGGCAAATGCGGTGCGGCCAAGGCGCCGGAAGGCGTCAGCGCTGAAGATTCGAAGACGGCTCAATTTCCGAGGCAATCGGGCGTCCTTGGCCGACGTCGTGATCTCGACCGTGTCGGCATCGAGGGCGCGCGCGGCAACGATGCCATCGGTCTCGGTCGCGACCGGCGCACCCTGGCCGTCGGGGCCCAACAGAACCCCGAGGCTGGCCGCAACGGCGGCGGCATCAAGCGGCGTGCCGTCGCTGAAGACGACATCGGGACGGAGGTCAAAAGACCATGCCGTATCCGAAGTCGCCTGCCACGCAATCGCCAGCGCCGGGACGACTTCCCCGTCAGAGCCGATCCGGGTGAGGCCGTCCATGATGGACGGAATGATCCCTGTGCCGGCATCCAGGTTGAGCGGATCGGCATAGGACACGAGAGGCGTCGACGCCGTCATCCGAAGGGTGGCCGCTTCGGCCGGACCAAAGCCCAACCCCAGAGCGCCCAGCAAGAGCAGCGTGCGACGAAAGATCGGTGTCATGCGCCCAGTGTACGGGCCCGCGGAGTTATGCGCAGCCCTCCAATTATTGGCGCTTGCCGCCGCCCGCAAGGCGGGCGAAAAGACGCGCGACCGCGCACCGAGGAGGCCCCATGTTCGGCTGGTTCCAAGCATTGCTCCCGAAAGAGGATCGTTTCTTCGATCTGGCCGAGCGCCACGCCGCGCTCCTGATTCTGGGGGCGAACGCGCTCCGCGAAATGCTGGATGGGGGCGCCAATGTCGCCCCCTGCGCGGCGCGCATTGCCCAACACGAGACCGACGCCGATTCTCTGACCCGAGAAGTGTTGCTCGACGTCAAACGCGCCTTCATCACGCCGTTCGATCGAACCGACATCCAAAGCCTGATTACGTCGATGGACGACGCCATCGATCAGATGCGCAAGACCACCAAACTCGTCATGCTTTACGAACTCGACAAATTCGATCCGCACATGCGGGAGATGGCGGATATCATTATCAAGTCCGCCAAGCTGACCGCGGAAATGATCACGGCGCTGCGCAAAGTTCGCGAAAACGGCACGCGTCTTGGCACATTGGCGGAAGACGTCGTCCGCAGCGAAGACGAGGCCGACAACCTGCACGACAAAGGGCTGAAGGAGCTTTTTCACCGCGGCCGCAGCGGCAATGCGATGGATTATGTGGTCGGCAGCGAAGTCTACAGCTCGCTGGAAAAGGTGATGGACCGCTTTGAGGACGTTGCCAACAACGTCAGCAGCATCGTGATCGGGAATCTCTAAGTGGGAGAGTATTCGTTCGCGCTGGTGGCCCTGATTGCCCTGGCGTTGATTTTCGACGCCGTCAACGGCATGCACGATGCCGCGAATTCGATTGCCACCATGGTCTCGACCCGGATGATGAAACCGTTCTGGGCGGTGATGTGGGCGGCGTTTTTTAACTTCATCGCGTTTCTGTTTTTCGGCGTGGCCGTCGCGAAGACGGTCGGCGCCGGCATCATCGACAAGGATATCATTACCCTGTCGGTGATCTTCGGTGCGCTGATGGGCGCGATCATCTGGAACTTGCTCACGTGGTGGTGGGGCATGCCGTCGTCCAGCTCGCACGCGCTGGTCGGCGGACTGATCGGCGCCGGCATCGCCAAGGCCGGCGGCGGCAGCGTCGTGTGGGACGGAACCATGAAAACCGTGGCCGGAATTGTCCTGTCGCCGACCGTCGGCATGGTGCTCGCCATGCTGATGATGCTGGCAATTTCCTGGATGTTCCGACGCGTCGCGGTGACCACGGCGGATAAAGTGTTCCGCCCACTTCAATTCGTCGCCTCGTCGCTCTATTCGCTCGGCCACGGCGCCAACGATGCCCAGAAGACCATGGGGATCATCGCCGTGCTGCTCTATTCACAAGGATTGCTGGAGGGCGCCGACGGCGCGAACGGCGACAAGTTGCCGATTCCGCTCTGGGTCGTGATCTCCTGCCAGGCGGCGATGGGCCTCGGCACCATGATCGGCGGTTGGCGTATCGTGAAAACGATGGGCTCGAAAATCACCAAGCTCAGCATGAGCCAGGGCTTCGCCGCCCAGACCAGCGGCGCCATTGCGCTCTTCCTGGCCACCAATTACGGCGTTCCGGTCTCGACCACCCAAACCATCGCCGGTTCGATCACCGGCGTCGGCATTGCGCGCGGCGCGTCCGCCGTCCGCTGGAGCGTGGCCCGCGATATCTTCGTCACCTGGATCGTGACTATTCCGGCTGCCGCGACGATGGGAGCCTTGTTCTACGGACTGGCGTCGGCGCTAGGAATCTAGAGCATCGAGCGTGAATTAGGAATCGAAAGGGGATTCCCTTTGGAGCGATTTTGTGATTCACCGTTTTTGGAGGTGGATCATGGGGAAGTTCTATTCGATTGATCTTCGAGAGCGG
>VGEM01000387.1 GCA_016869315.1 Alphaproteobacteria bacterium
GCGTCCGGCCGCGGTCGAGCCACGACGGCTTCTGGCTGACGCGCTTGCCAGTGCCGGAAAGTTGGATGCGGCCATCGATGTTCTTTCACAAACCGCGCGCGACTTCGTTGGCGACCCCGAGATCTTGAACCGCAAGGGATCGCTTGAGCGCTCCCGCGGCGACTTGGCGGCGGCCGAAGCGAGCTTTTCGGCGGCCGCGGCATTGAGACCCAACGATCCCGAAATTCTCAACAATCTTGGTGTCGTTGCCCGCGCCCGCGGGCGGACGAAGGAGGCGGTCGCGCTTTATCGCCGGGCGCTCGAGGCCGGCCCACCGACGGCGATCGTCTTGGGCAATCTCGGCAATGTCCTCGACGACATCGGCGATTATGACGCGGCGGAACTGCATTTACGTGCGGCCCGCGACCGCGATCCACAGTCCGTCGACGCGCGTTACAATCTGGCCGCCCATCTGACCCGACGGCATCGGCCGGATGAATCTGTCCCAGATTTGCGCGAACTCGTCATCCAGGCTCCGGATCGTTGGGATGCCTGGATCAACTTGGGCATCGCCGAGCTTGCATTGAACAACCTTGCGGCGGCCGAGAGCGCCATGCGGCAGGCCCTCGCCATCAAGCCCGACAATCCGGAAGCCAGATACAATCTGGCTTGGCTTCTTCTCCTGACCGGCCGATGGCACGAAGGGTGGGTTGCGTTCGAAGCACGTTGGAACCTCCCGCGATTCGCATCGCGCCGCCCTGCCATCGGCGCGCCGGAGTGGGATGGTCGACCGCTTGGCGAAGGAACTCTGCTCATTTACGCCGAACAGGGGTTCGGCGACGCCATTCAAATGATCCGACTGACCGGCATGGCACGCGCACGGTGCGGACGCCTGGTTGTTGAGTGCCCGACGCCCTTGCGCCGACTGATGACGAGAGCCCCCAACGTCGATGCCGTGGTGGCCAATCCTGGCGAGGCGGGAGCCGTCCTGGCGCAAGTCGCGATGATGAGTCTGCCGCGTGTACTCGCCATTACACCCGACTTGGTGCCGTCGACCGCGGGATATTTGACCGCTTCGCCCCGCACCGAGGCATTGTCGCTGGACGCGACCGGGCGACCGCGCATCGGGATCGCCTGGGCGGGCTCGCCGGACAATCGGATCGACGCCATCAGAACATGCGACGCCGCACATTTCGCGCGCCTGCTTGAAAATCTCGACGTCGATATTGTCAATCTCCAGATCGGCCCACGCGCGGGAGATTATGCGGCGGCGGGCGGTCGGGCGTTTTCGTGGTCGTGTGCCGGAAATGTTAGCGACTTCGACGACACGGCCACCGTTGTCGGTCAGCTCGATCTCGTGATCACCGTCGACACCGCCGTTGCACACCTCGCCGGCGCTCTTGGCAAACCGACGTGGATGCTACTGCCATTCAGCCCCGACTATCGTTGGATGTTGGAACGCGCGGATACGCCCTGGTACGCGAGCGTTCGGCTTTTCAGGCAGCGGCAAAGAGGCGATTGGAATCAAGTATTTGCGGACGTGGCGCGGGCGTTAACCACGTGGTTATCATCGCACCGTTAGGGTGCGATTTGGCGCCGTGTGCCCGGCGCGTTAAACATTGAGCGGACGCGCGGTCCGAAGGCCTGCGCAGTTTTCCGGCTCGATACGTCGTCGGGCCGACGGGAAGAATCCAGACGGAGTAAAGGTCGTGGTCGGTATTCTGCAAGGTGCAACTGGCGCAAGCCTGTTTCCGACAGCGCCCAGCGCTCAATCCGTCTTGCTCGACCAGATTCGCGCAACCGCGGCCGAGCGATTCCAGCAAGAAAAAGAAGCCATCGACAGCGCCTCTAAGTCGAAGAGTGAAGCGCTCGACGCAGAGAGCGAGCGCTATGTGACGGTCAAGGCACAGATCAACAATGCCAAGATCGCGGTCGATAGCGGGAAGGAGTCCATTACCCTCGCCCGCAATTTGCTTCTTGAACTCAGGACGTCCATTTACCTTGCCGGCGAGCCCGGCGAAGACAGCAAGTTCCGCGCGACCGAGTTCGACACCAAGGTCGCCGCGATCAACGGCGAAGCGGATTCGGGCGGTCGGGCATTCAACCTGGTGGGATACATTGACCGCACCGATTTCACGCCAAACTCGATCGAATACCGCAACAATCTCGGGGAAGGCTCGACCACGCTAAACGGTACCTATATCGGCACCGATTGGCGCGTTCGCGCCGCGGACGGCAAGGTTTGGGTCCCCGACCTCGAAGCCGACACGTTGACTCAATACTCGGATATTCAGGGCGTGATCCAAAAGACGACGCTGAGCGACGGAACCGAAACCGACAAGACAACCTCGACCCGAAACGGCATTGAACTCGTCAGCTACAACCCAAACACCAAGGCCATTACGTTCAAGGTGACGATTGATCCGACTCTGCCCCCAGAGACCGTAACCGGCACCTTGGAGCAGACAGGCATCGGATTGATGGGATCGTGGTTTTATCAGAAGCTTGCCAATAGCCTGGGCCGCGACGCGGCTTTCGATGCGATCGATACTGCCGAAATCGAACTGACGTCGCGAGAAGCGGTACTTGAGCAAGCCTCCGCTCTGGTCGGACGCGACTCGCGCCGCGTCGACCAGGAGATCGAGCGCATCTCGGGCGAGAAGTCGGACGTGCTTCTGAAGCAGCTCAAAGAGACCGAGAACCTGCAGGTGACGACGGTCCAGCAAATTCTTGCGATGCAGGTCAACCTGGATGCGATGTCGCAACAGCAGCAATACTACCTCCAAGCCTTCGCCGGATTCGTCCGCAGCCCGTTCCTGCGAATCAATCTCCAGGTCTGACACGGCAGTTTGTGCCTGCCTGTGTCGGCAAGATTTGCCGGGCGGAACCTGAAATTTCCGACCTGATCTTTCCCGACTCAAGAATATCAGGGCCTTAGCGCCCCCCGCCGTTTGGCACGCGCCTTGCAAGGAAGAGGACGGCTCAGTGCGTCGAGCCGCCTTTTCTTGTTTGTGCCTTCGGTTGGGAGCGAATCATGGAAGTGGAGTCGGTCATTGCCGCGAAGACCAAATCCCCTGCCACTGCGCCGGCCATCCCGGCCGCGGATCCAAGTACGGCCGCGGGGGCCTTTGCGGCGCTGATGCGAACCGCCGGTTTCAAGTTTTCGAGCGAGACCGGCTTGAGCCAGGTCGAGGGCCAGTTCATCCGCGTCCGTCCCGTCAAGGAAGCCGCGCCCGAGCCCAAGTGCCGCGACGCCGTCGACCGACCCAAACAGGATCGTGTTCCCGCCACTGACGCCAAACAAACCAACGACGCGCCCAAGGCGCGCAAAGCCGACAATGACGACGCGACGTCGGCCGCCAAGCCGACCGATGCCACGGCGGATCAGAGCGATGCCGCGACGGCGACGATTCAATTCAAAGTCCTGCGTCAACTGCCGACCGGCGAAACCCAGCAGATCGCCATCGTAGACCTCGATACGTTGCTGGCGGTTGCAGAGCAGAACCCGGATTTCGCCGCGGCTCAGAGCGATGCCGCGACG
>VGEM01000388.1 GCA_016869315.1 Alphaproteobacteria bacterium
GGGCCGTCCCCCACGCCCCGCCGCCGATGATGCCGATCGTCTGCATGCCGCCTCCCGACCGATGCTGCTATAGCGCGCGGGCGGCGCAAAATCGAAGCAATATTGACGCTGCCGGCTTGCTTGCGTTGGCCGTCATGATCGGCCAAGAACAGCGCCGGAGGGCCATCACATGACGATCCTGGTCACCGGCACGGCAGGATTCATCGGCGCGAGCGTGGCGCACCGCCTGCTCGATCAGGGCCGCGAGGTGTTCGGCCTCGACACTTTTAACACCTATTACGATGTGGCGCTGAAAGAAGCCCGCTGGCAGCGGCTGGCGGAGCGGAAAGGTTATCGCGGCCACCGCCTCGATATCGCCGACGGCAAATTGCTGCTCGCGCTGTTCGATCAGGTGCGCCCGAAACGCGTCATTCACCTCGCCGCCCAGGCCGGCGTGCGCTACGGCCTCGACAATCCGATGGCCTATGTCGACAGCAACCTGACCGGTTTCGTCAACATGCTGGAGGCCTGTCGCGCGCATCGGGCGGAACATCTGGTCTTCGCCTCGACCAGCTCGGTCTATGGCGCCAACAAGTCGCTGCCATACGCCGAGAACGACGGCGCCGCGCACCAGGTGAGTCTTTACGCGGCGACCAAGCGCGCCAACGAGGCGCTAGCGCATTCTTACGCGCACCTCTTCAAGATTCCGATGACCGGGCTTCGCTTCTTCACCGTCTACGGACCGTGGGGCCGGCCCGACATGGCGCCGCAAAAATTCACCGCGCGGATTTGCGCCGGCCAGGCGATCGATGTCTACAACGCCGGCAAGTTGAAGCGCGACTTCACGTTCATCGACGACATCGTCGAGGGCGTGGTGCGCGTGCTCGATCACCTGCCCGTCGCCGACGAGGCCTGGGATCCCTTCAATCCGGCGCCAGATGCCAGCGGCGTCGCGCCCTATCGGCTGTTCAACATTGGGCGTGGCGAGACGATCGAGCTGATGGATTTCATCGCGACCCTCGAAAAGCACATCGGCCGCAAGGCCGAGCTCAACATGATGGGCATGCAGGCGGGCGACGTTGAGGGCACCTGGTGCGACGTATCATCGCTGGAACGCGCGGTTGGTTATCGACCCAAAGTGTCCATCGATGAAGGCATCGAGAAGACGGTCAGGTGGTTCAAGGACTACTACAAGGTCTGAGACCTTGACCGACACGGTTCTGGCCAACGCTTGACGAACGAGCGCCCGTTTCTTACTTTAGAGGTAAGAATTTGTTGGAGGCGCAGATGCGCATTACGTCGAAAGGCCAAGTCACGATTCCCGTACATGTGCGGTCGCGCGCCGGCTTGTTGCCGAACACCGAAGTCGATTTCGTGCTCAAGGGCAACACGGTCTATCTCGTCAAGATGACGAAGGGTCGCAAGGCAACGCCAATGCGGGAGTGGTTGCGCCGCGCGCGCGGCAGCGCGACTGTGAAGATGACGACCGAACAAATCATGAAGCTGACGAGAGATTGGTGAGCGGCGTCATCGTCGACAGCAATGTTCTCATCGACATCGCGAGCGACAGCGCGGCCTGGTACGATTGGTCGGCTGACCGAATTGACGAGCTTTCGTCATCGACCCGACTGATCATCAATCCAATTGTCTACGCCGAAATCTCGATCACTTTTGCGTCGATTGACGACGTCGAGTCTTTTCTTTCTCATTCACCTTTCGAGCGTGAAGATCTGCCATTCGAGGCCGCCTTTCTGGCAGGCAAGGCATTCGCTGCGTATCGCCGTCGCGGTGGCGATCGGACGTCGCTGCTGCCTGACTTCTTGATCGGCGCCCATGCCGCCGTGCGCGGCTATCGAATCCTGACCCGCGACGACCACCGCTATCGTGGATATTTTCCGTCGGTCAAACTGATCACGCCGCGAAAGGCAAACTAGGCCTTCACACCAGCCCCAATCGCCGGCGCCGCCGTGGGATCGAGCGGCCAGCGCGGCCGTGCTTTGAAGTCGAGCGGATCGGTCAGACCCAATCTCAATCGCTCAAGCCCGGCCCAGGCGATCATCACCGCATTGTCGGTGCAGAGTGCCGGCGGTGGCGCGGCGAAGGTGAGGCCGGCGCCGGCCGCAACGCCGCTCAATGCCGTGCGCAAGGCCTGATTGGCGGCGACGCCCCCCGCGACCACAAGCGCGCGCCCAGCTGGATAATCCGCCGTGAACTTTTCCGCCGCGCGGCCAACGCGATCGACCAGCGAATCAACCAGCGCGGCTTGGAACGACGCGGCAAGGTCTGCGACGTCACGATCAGCCAGGGGCCCGGGCGGGAGGGCCTCAGCCGCCTGCCTCACCGCCGTCTTGAGGCCCGAGAAGGAAAAATCGCAGCCGGGCTTGCCCTTCATCGGCCGGGTGAACTTGAACCGGTCTTGGCCCGCTTTGGCGGCGCGTTCGATGGCAGGCCCGCCCGGAAAACCGAGGCCGAGCAACTTTGCGACCTTGTCGAAGGCTTCACCGGCCGCGTCATCGAGGGTCGTGCCATAGCGTCGATACCGTCTGACGCCTTCGACCGCCAGAATTTGGCAATGCCCGCCCGACACCAGGAGCAGGAGATATGGAAACGCAACGCCATCCGTAAAGCGCGCCGTCAAAGCGTGGCCTTCGAGATGATTGACGGCGATGAACGGCAGCTTGGCCGCGGCAGCCATGGCCTTTGCCGTCATGACACCGACCAGCACGCCGCCGATCAGACCAGGCCCTGCCGTGGCGGCAATGGCCGACAGGCCCGCGACACCGGTACTGGCGCCATCAAGGGCCCGGCGGATCAACGAGTCCAGATGATGCAGATGCGACCGTGCCGCGACCTCGGGCACGATGCCGCCAAAAGGTCGATGGTCGGCGATTTGCGACAAGACGGCATGGGACAGAACGCGCCCGTCGCCATCCACCACCGCGGCGGCGGTTTCGTCACAACTGGTTTCGATGCCAAGCACCCGCATGATCAGGCGTGATTCGCACCTTTTCACGCCGATGGCCAGCGCTTACAACATTTAGGGAGTGTTTGCGTTTCGGCGGCGGATGACCTGATGCGGGTCCTGATCACGCGACCGGCGGCGGACGTTGCCTCAACCTCGACCGCGCTCGCCGCGGCGGGGCACGAGGTCGCCTCTTATCCTTTGATCGCCGCCGAGCGCATTGCTGACGCAAAGCTCAATCTGGTTGGCGCTCAGGCTTTCATTGTCTCTGATCCTGAAGGCGCCCGCGCGCTGGCCGATGTCATCGGCGTACGGACGTTTCCAGTCTATGCCGACGGCGCCGCCGCGGCCGAGACCGCGCGCAACCTCGGCTTTAGCGAGGTGATCGCTGGCTCTGGAGACGCGGCTGAGCTGGCACGGCTGATTCAGTCGAGAACCAAACCCGAACTCGGAGCGCTGATCCACGCCTGCAGCACCAATGCCGCGATCAATCTGTCGGCGATGCTCAATACCATGGGCTTTTCGGTCCGTGCAGTACCCCTGTACGCCATCAAACGCGTCGACGCGTTGCCGGCGGC
>VGEM01000389.1 GCA_016869315.1 Alphaproteobacteria bacterium
GCCCCGGATCGAAGCGGGGGCCCGGGCGTTCTTTGCGGACTTCCTCAACTTCGAGAAGTTTGAAATCCTGGAAAAAGATCCGGTGATCTATCCATCGTTCTCCATCCGCGTGACGGAGGATGCCCGCGAGCAATTGCTGCGGACGATGTACGATCACGTTTTCGTTCGTGGCGCGGACTATCGCGATATATTCACCACGCCGAAAACCTTCATGAGCCCGGCCCTGGGGCGCGTTTACCGGGTGCCGCTGGATCGCCCCGACGGCGGCTGGATGCCCTATGAGTTCAGTCCCGAGGAAAAATATGCCGGTCTCCTGACGCAGATCGGCTTTGTCGCGCTCCACGCCCATCCCGGCCGCAGTTCGCCGACGTTGCGCGGGCGGGCGTTGCGCGAGGTTCTTCTTTGCCAAAAGGTTCCCGACCCGCCGGGTGACGTGGATCAGACTCTGTTCTTCGACCCGAATTCACCGGTGAAGACCGCGCGCGAGCGCCTCACGGCGCACTCGACGAACGCGACCTGCGCGGGCTGCCACAAATTGACGGACCCGGTCGGCCTTGGTCTAGAGCAGTTCGACGGTATCGGGGAATTCCGTACCACAGAAAACGGCGAGAGCATCGACATAACCGGCGATCTCGACGGCGTGCCGTACCGCGACGCCAAGGAGTTGGGCAGGGTCGTCCGAGATAACCCGGCGACGCCGGCTTGTATTGTCAACCGCATGACGTCTTACGCTCTTGGCAGAGGATTGACGCGCGACGATTTGCCGCTCGCGACGTATCTTGAAAAGTCCTTCGCCGACAACAATTACAGTGTGCCAAAGTTGCTGCGGACCATCGCCACCGGCGATGCATTGTATCTGGTTGCCAAGCCGGCCGGGTCGCGGACGAGCGCGAGCCTGCCGGCGCACACCGAGAAGGAGGGAAGATCATGACCGTTCTCCTGCCCAGGCAAACGCCGCGCCGCGCGGCCCTTCGCGGTCTCTTGGGCGGCGGCGCCGTAACGCTGGCGCTGCCGTTCCTCGACGCGCATCTCAATAACAACGGCACGGCGCTTGCCGCCACCGGCGCGCCTCTGCCGCTGCGCTTCGGCACCTGGTACTGGGGCATGGGGCACACGCCGGGACACGCCATCGTCGAGAAGCGCGAGACGGGTCTCGGCATCGGCTTCATCGAGGAAACCGAGGCGCTGAAGCCTTACGAGAGCTGGCTCAATCATTTCAGCGGTTTCAACATGCCGCTCGATGGGCGGCAAAACTATACGCATTTCACCGGCTGGGTTGTGAACCGCACCGGCTCCGCGCCGACGCGGCAGGGCGAAATTCCGGCGCCGACGCTCGATCTGCTGGTTGGCGATGTGATCGGCAAGAACACCCGCTTCCGGACGCTCGATGTGAGCGCGGCGGGGATTGCGCGTGAAAATTACAGTGCCCGAGGCACCAACAGCCGGCCGGCGGCCGAAGTCGATCCGATCAGGCTCTACGCACGCCTGTTCGGGCCCGAGTTCGTCGATCCCAACCTCGCCGAATTCAAACCCGATCCAAGGATCATGGTTCGCAAGAGCGTGTTGTCGGCCGTAATGGAAGACAGCAAAGCCTACATGCAGTCGATCGGCACCGCCGACGCTGCGCGGTTAGACGAGTACTTTACCTCGGTCCGTTCGGTCGAGAATCAGCTGGCGCTTCAACTCGAAAAGCCGGCGCCGAAGGAAGCGTGCCTGATTCCGGAAAAGCCGGTGCAGGGCGAACTCGACAATATCGCCACGGCACGCGAAATCGGCATCGTCAACGAGACCCACAAAGTCCTGACCAAGCTGCTGTTGATGGCGGTCGCCTGTGACCAGACCCGCATTTTCAACATGGTCTTCACCGACAACTTCGCCAACGTCCGCAAGAAGGGCGAGAGCTATACCCATCACCTGTTGACCCACGAGGAAGTCATCGACCCCGTGCTCGGCTATCAGCCGCTGACCTATTTCTTCAACAAGAGCTGCATGGATGGGTGGGCCCACTACATCGGCGAAATGGCGAAGATCAAGGAGGGCGACGGCACTTTGCTCGACAACTGCTTGGTGTTCGCCTCCAGCGAAACAAACTACGCCCGGGTTCACACCATCGATGGCGTGCCGGTGTATCTCGCCGGCAAGGCCGGGGGCCGCATCAAGACCGGTTATCACGTCGTCGGCGGCGGCGACCCCATCACTCGCATCGGCCTCACGGTCCAGAAAATCATGGGCGTTCAGGTCGAGAAGTGGGGCACAAACTCGTTGCAGACGTCGAAGGCCATTGGCGAGATCATGGTGTAGTCATGCGCGCGCTTCTTGCGGTTTCCGCCATTCTCTTCTCATGTATCGCCCATGCCGAGACGGGCCCGGCAGGAGTCACGTTTCACCAGCGCGGACATGGCTGGCTGCTGGTCGACGCCAAAGGCATGTCGCTCTACACATTTGTGCGTGATGTCGAGCCCGGCAAGTCGAACTGCAATGGCCCGTGCGCCGAACAATGGCCACCGCTGACCGCGACGCCAGACGACAAATCGGACGGCGATTGGTCGGTTTTTTCGCGCGAAGATGGGGCTCGTCAGTGGGCCTACCGTGGCAAGCCGATCTACGCCTACACCCGCGATGTGTCGCCCGGCGATAGCTACGGCGACGGCGTCAACGAACAGTGGTTCACCGCCTTGAAGCCGATCGACACGCCGGCGGGCGTTTCGGTGACCAAGACCCTGCTGGGGCATGTCGTCGCCGATCGCAAGGGCATGACGCTCTATGTGAACCCGAAGGCCGCGGACTGCGCCGGAGACTGCGCCTTGGCCTTCACGCCGTTGTCGGCGCCCTGGATGGCAAACGGCACGGGCGATTGGTCGGTAGTGACGCGCGCCGATGGCTCGAAGCAGTGGGCGTTTCGCGGGCAGGCGCTGTATCGCTATAGCGGCGACGTCAAGCCGCGTGAGACGTCGGGCAGTGGCAAGCACAATTTCGCGGCGATCGTGCTTGAGCGGCCGCCGCCGCGCCCAGACTGGGTGACGGTGCTGGGCGGCGACGCCGGGCCGATCCTGGGCGACGCCACCAAGAAGACGCTCTACTCCCAGCTGCCGCCACGGCCCAACGCGCGCCGCAGCCCGCTGACGCAGCGGCCGGCCCAGGTCGCATCCGCCGGCGGGGTGCAGCAGAACATCGAACTGGTCGGCCAGATCATCGCCCAGGCGCCCGAGAGCGATAAGGAGAAGCTGTGCGGCATCGAGTGCCCCGACAGCGTCTGGCGGCCGGTGATCGCCGCCGACGGCGACAAGCCGGTCGGCAACTGGTCGATCGTGAAGCGCACGGACGGCCGGCCGCAGTGGGCCTACAAGGGCAACATGCTCTATACCAACATTCGCGACGTCATGCCCGGCGACCTCGAAGGTATCCGCAGCGGCGAAGGCCGCGGCATGCAGACCCTGACGCCCACGGGAGAACAAATGCCGGGAACCGGGGCTTGATCGGCGCCGTCATCGCGGTTTTTGTCACG
>VGEM01000390.1 GCA_016869315.1 Alphaproteobacteria bacterium
TGCGAAACCCGAAGCCGGCCGCATAACTGGCGTGTTCGGCGTAGGTCTCGCCGACCGAGGTGGGATGATCAGAAAATAGGCGAATGACGGTTTTCATAGGTCCAGGAGTGTACCTGGACCCGGCGAAAGCTGTTTGCAATGAATTGCGGAACATGTTAATAATTGAGCATTAAATACTCTATATATCATCGGAAGAAAAAATGTTTTCTATCGACGACAAGGACCGCAAGATCCTTCAAATTCTGCAGACCGACGCCATGGTGCCGGTCGCCGAAATCGCCAGCCAGGTCGGGCTCTCGACCACGCCATGCTGGCGGCGCATCCAGAAATTGGAGGAAGAGGGCTATATCCGCAAGCGGGTGGCGCTGCTCGATCGGGCCAAATTGAATGTCGGCGTGACCGTCTTTGTCGCGGTGAAAGCGACACGCCATGCGGTCGATTGGCTCGATGGCTTCAAGCGCGCGATCGAAAACATCCCCGAAGTCATCGAAGCCTACCGTTTGTCTGGTGAAATCGACTATCTCCTCAAGGTGGTGGTGCCCGACATCGCCGCCTACGATGGCGTCTACAAGCGAATGATCGAATGCGTCGAGTTCGCCGACGTGAGTTCGTCGTTCGCCATGGAAGACATGAAGTTCACCACCGTACTGCCGCTGAAGTACTCCGAATGAAACTCCGCTACACGCCGATCAAAGGTTACGTCCACGCTGTCGAGGCGGTGATCAATTACGCCGGGCTCGCGCGCCGCATCCGTCCGGTGCCGACCCAGCCGTTCGATGAGGCCTGTGACTTGTGGAAAGACAACCCGCTCGGCACCGTGCCAACGTTGATCCTCAACAACGGCAAGGCGCTGTATGGCGGGCCCGTGATCTACGCCTATCTCGACAGCCTGCACGACCGGCCGAAGTTGTTCGGACGGCCGGGAAGCGCCGCATCCTTCGACATCATGCGCCAGCTGTATCTCGCCGACGGCCTGTTCGACTTTTTCGTGCGCGTCGGCCGTGAAGCGAACGAACCGAAGAAGACTCACCGCCGTCACACCGTGACCCGTAACTGGATCAAGGTGGTGCGCGCGCTCGATCAGCTCAATCGCGACGCCGAAGATTGGACTGGCTCACGCCTGCACATCGGCCAGGTGCGCGCCCACACCTCGATCAGCTTCGTCGGCAAGTACGTTCAACTGATGTCGACGATGATCAACGGCCTCGACGGATCGTTCGACTGGCGCAAAGGCCGCCCCGCGCTCCGCAAATGGCACGCCCGCTGGGCCGAGCACCCGGTGTTTACGACCAACCTCGCAAAATAGGGTACGGACCTATTTTTGAGCTCAAATCTTGAGGATTTTCCTCCCCAACAGGCGCCCAAAGGTCAGCGCCGGGGTGACGCCGCTGCCATTACAATATGAATCGCCGAAGGTGCCTTTCCCGATCACTTCGCCGGCGGCGAAGAGATTCGGGATTGGCGAGCCGTCGCGGCGGATGACGCAGAGATTTTCATCCACCGCCAGACCGGCCCAGGTCAGCAGCCCGTAACCCTGAAGGCGCACGGCATAGTACGGCGGCTTCGCCACCGCGGCGGGGCGGTATTCGCGGCCCCAGACATCAGCCTGACCAGAGGCACGACGGGTGTTGTAGTCGGTGACGGTCTCTGTCAGCGCCGCCGGGTTGAGCCCGGCGCGGGCGCCGAGCACATCCAACGTGTCGGCGCGGAAGAACATCGGGTGACCCTTGGCGAGCGCATCCTGATATTGCTGCGGCTTCCAACCGCGCACCAGCTCGGGCGCTTTCTCGAGGATCTCCTGATCGAAAATCAGCCACAGGCGATGACTGCGTTGGGCGGCGAGCGTGCGCTCCTTGAAGGCTTCGCTGGGATGATCCTCGGCGACAAACCGCCGGCCGTTAGCATTGACCCACAGCTCCCACGGCGGACGATGCTGGGCGTCGCTGTCGAAGCCGCCGACCGAGGCCGACGGCGTGCTATCGTCGGCGGTCAAGGTTGCGATCAGCGGGCAGAACATCTCGCCGCCGCGCACGTATCCGCCCGCGCCCTGGCCCAGGATGATGCCGTCGCCTTCGCAGAACGGATAACCCGCCGCGTAATAGAGCGGCACGCCGTGCAAATCTTCGAACAGCCGCGCGTTGGCAAGGCAGCCGCCCGAGGTCAGCACCACGTTCTTCGTCATGAAATCTTGCAGCTTGCCGTTTTCGTCCTGAACGCTGACGCCGATCACGGCGCCGGATTTGTCCTGGATCAGATCGGCGGCACGGGCGCCGACCACGACCCTGATCCGGCCGGCTTTCTCCTTGTCGCGCAGCAGCGGTTCGAGAATGCGGAAGTACTGGCGGCCGCCATCGATTGGCAAATGCGCGCGCGGCCTGCTCAAGTGTTCATGCTGACCGAGATTGGGCGTGCCTTCGACCAGCTTGAGGCCGTGCCCTGCGATCCAGTTCATGGTGTCGCCGGCGTTCTGGACCCAGAGTCGCGTCAGAACCGGGTCCGATGTGTTGCGCGTGATGCGCATGACGTCGTCGTAGTGCGACTGCGCTGTGTCCTCGATGCCAAGCGCCTTTTGGAACGTGGTTCCGGCCGCCGTCGTCTGGCCACCGGTGCGATCGAGCGTGCCGCCAAGGACGGGCGCCTTCTCGATCACCAGCACCTTGGAGCTGCGCTCGGCTGCGAAAATCGCCGCCGGCAATCCGGCCGTACCGGCGCCAATGATGATGACGTCGTAGGTATCGGCCGCGAGGGCCGCGCGCCGCCAGGTCGGCAGAACGCTGGCCCCCATCAGCGTCGCCGCTCCGAACATCGTCCGTCGGCGGGAGAAGTCTGTGCCTGAAAAACTTGGCCCTAATTTGCCTGGCCCTGATAAACCTGACCCCGTCATAGCGCCCTCCCCAGGTTGACAAGACAAGCCTAGCGAATGTTAGTGGGGCCGACGAGAACCATCTCGAATCCGGGGAAGAATCATATGCTGGTAAATGCGGTATCTGCGTTGATGGGCGCCCTGCTGATGGCCGGAGCCGTCCAAGCTCAAGAGCCCGATGCGGCCGCCCAAAACCGGGCTTGGGGCAAGTGCAAGGCGTGTCACGCGACCGACGCCAACGCCTCACGCAACGAGGGCCCAACGCTGTTCGGCATCATCGGCGCCCCAGCCGGAATCGTGGCGGATTTCAAAAGCTTCTCGCCGGCCATGAAAAACTCGGGCGTGGTATGGAGCGAGGAAGCGCTCGACAAGTTCATCGCCAAGCCGCACACGTTCATGCCCGGCAATACCATGCCGTTCTCGGGCATGCCGCGCGAAGCCGACCGCAAGGCGGTGATCGCCTACCTCAAGTCCCACAACGGCCTCAAGAAATAACCTTGAAAATCAGGGCCGTAACCTATTTAGTGTCCGATTTGGCGAAGACGAACGTCGCCACCGCGTCGACCCAGGCGGCCGGCGCTTCATCGACGATGTCGATGCCGCCGCCGGGAATTTCGACATAGGCGAAATCG
>VGEM01000391.1 GCA_016869315.1 Alphaproteobacteria bacterium
GTCCGGCAAGCCGCCGCCGACGGCGATCTTGTCCATGTAGACATCGGGCGCGTTGAGAAAATTACCGGCCTCGGCCATGGCAATCACGGCAAGCGCGTTGGCGCCACCCTTGGCGGTGATGGTCGTACCTTCGAGCGGATCGAGCGCGATGTCGATCTTGGGCCCCTCGCCCGAGCCGACTTTCTCGCCGATGTAGAGCATCGGCGCTTCGTCGCGTTCGCCCTCGCCGATCACCACGGTGCCCTCGATGTTGAGGCTATTGAGCGCCTTGCGCATGGCGTCGACGGCGGCCTGATCGGCGGCTTTCTCGTCGCCGCGGCCCATCAGGCGCGAGGCCGACAAGGCGGCGGCTTCGGTGACACGCACGGTCTCAAGCGCCAGATTGCGCTCCAGCACGTTGTTGAACGACGCATCGAGTTGGATGGACATCCCTGGTTTCCCTGGTTCTAGAAGCTCTCAATTCTGATCATGTGCGGCGGCTCGACCACCGCAGCGTTCGACTGCAGACGCTTCAGGGCGCGCGTCAACGCCGCTTCCTCGGTGTCGTGGGTGATGATCACCACGTTCACATTGGCGTTGGCGTTGCGGCCCCGCTGAAGCACTGATTCCATCGACACCGATTCATCCCTGAAGGCGGTGGCGATATCGGCGAACACGCCGGGACGGTCGACGACGACGAGCCGCACATACGACGGCCCATTCCGTTTCGAGATGGGTACGGCCGCGGCTTTGGCGAGGCGGGCCGCTGGAACACCAAACGTCGGCGTCCGCCGGCCGCCGGCGATGTCGATCAAATCGGCGACGACGGCCGAGGCCGTCGGCCCGGCGCCGGCGCCGCGGCCGCTCAGCGCCACCCGGCCGACGAAGTCGCCTTCGGCGACGACCGCATTGAAGACGCCATCGATGGTGGCAAGCGGCGCGCTTGGCGCCATCAGGCACGGATGGACCCGCTGCTCGATGGCATTGCCGCGGCGGGCGGCGAGACCAACCAGCTTGAGGCGATATCCCATCTCCTCGGCATAGGCGATGTCGAGGGCGGTGATGTTGCGAATGCCTTCGACGTGCACGGCCCTGAAGTCGACTGCGGTCCCAAAGGCAACGCTCGCCAGCACGGCCAGCTTGTGGGCGGCGTCGACGCCATCGATATCAAACGCCGGATCGGCTTCGGCGTAGCCAAGGCCCTGTGCCTCTTTCAAGACATCGCCGAAATCGCGCTTGGTACTGCGCATTTCGGTCAGGATGTAATTGCAGGTGCCGTTCAGAATTCCGTAGACGCGGGTGATCGTGTTCGCAGCCAAGCCTTCGCGGAGAGTCTTAATCACCGGAATGCCGCCGGCGACCGACGCCTCGAACATCAACGATACCCCGGCCGCTTCAGCGGAAGCCGCCAAGGCCGCGCCATGGTGGGCCAGCAGCGCTTTGTTGGCCGTGACCACGTGGCGCTTGTTGGCGATGGCGGCTTCAACAGCCGCCTTGGCCGGACCGTCGGCGCCGCCGATCAGCTCGACAACGACATCCGCGTCGGCAGCGGTCGCCATCTTGATCGGATCATCGAACCACGCAATGCCCCCAAGCGGCACGCCGCGATCCTTGGACCGGTCCCGGGCCGACACTGCGACCACCTTGATTTCGCGACCGGCCCGCGCCGCGATTCCGGCGGCGTTATCGGCCAAGACCTTGAGCGTCCCCGCGCCCACCGTACCGAGGCCGGCCACCGCGACTTTGAGAGGAGAGCTCACGATGCGACGGCCCGGCGCGCCTCGGAGTTGGACAACGCGCTAACGGCGTTACCGAAAAACGTCTTGATATTGCGCACGCCCTGGCGAATGCGGTGCTTGTTCTCGACCAGCGCGATTCGAACGAAGCCTTCGCCATTCTCGCCAAAGCCGGTGCCGGGCGATACCGCCACCTTGGCCTCGGTCAAAAGCAGCTTCGAAAATTCGAGCGAACCCAAATGCTTGAACTGCTCCGGCAAGGGCGCCCAACAGAACATCGAGGCGGCCGGCGACGGGACATTCCACCCGGCTTGCGCCAGACCTTCGATCAACACGTCACGGCGTTCGCGGTAGATCGTACGCGCTTCCTCGACGCAGGTCTGCGGCCCATTGAGCGCGGTCGCGGCAGCGACTTGGATAGGCGTAAACGCGCCATAGTCCAAATACGACTTGATGCGGGTCAGCGCATTGATCAGCTGGCGATTGCCGGCGGCAAATCCAACCCGCCAACCCGGCATATTGTAGGTCTTCGACATCGACGAGAACTCGATGGTGATATCGCGCGCACCCGGCACCTGCAGCACCGAGGGTGGCGGAATGCCGTCGAAGTAGATCTCGGCGTACGCGAGATCGGACAGAATGAAGATTTCGTGATGGCGGCAGAAGTCGACGACTTGGCTGTAGAAGTCGAGGCTTGCCACAGTTGCCGTCGGGTTGGACGGGTAATTGAGAATCAATGCCTTCGGCTTCGGCTGGCTGTTCTTCACCGCGCGCTCAAGAGCCGGCATGAAGTCGGCGTCGGGTAGATACGGCAGATAGCGAAGCGCGCCGTCGGCAATAATGAAACCAAACGGATGGATTGGATACGCCGGGTTCGGCGTCAGGAAGACATCGCCGGGGCCGGTAATGGCCGACGCCAGATTGGCGAGGCCTTCCTTCGAGCCCAGCGTCACGCAGACTTCTTTGTCGGGATCGAGTGAGACGTTGAAGCGCCGCTGGTAGTAGTTCACGAACGCCCGGCGCAAACCCTTGATCCCCTGCGACGCCGAATAGCGGTGCGACTTCGGGTCTTGCGCCGCCTCGCACAACTTGTCGACGATGTGCTGTGGCGTCGGCAGATCGGGATTGCCCATGCCAAGATCGATGATGTCGTCACCGGCGGCGCGCGATCTCGCCTTCATCGCGTTCACTTCCGCGAACACATACGGCGGCAGGCGCTTGATGCGGTGAAAATTGAATTCCATGGGACAACCTTGTCTTTCGTCTTTTTGCTTTGGGGCCGATGAGGCCGTGGTCGTTGTCAGTAGTCGAGGTAGAGATCGGCTTCGTCGCCGAATGAATCTGCATTGCCGGCGTACAGCCTCGCGGCCGGCACGCCGAGACGCTTCAGTTCGGCGCTGATGGCGGCGGCGCGGGCCGTGGCGTCGGCGCCGCGCGCTTCGACCCTCACGGCGCCGTCGACATCGGCGCGAAGCTGGGCCACGTCGGCCAGCACTGACTTGGCGGTCGCCGACAAACGAGTCGAGCCGGGCGCGAAAGAAATCGTGCCGATCTGACTCGAGACCGACGAGCTGCCGGGATCAAACGTCGCGCGGGGCTGTACCGACCGCGGGACAGGCGCAGACGCAAGTTGCTGCATGCCGCCGCCACGCGCCCCAGAACCGTCGACGACAATTGTTTCGTCACCATAAACATCCGGCATCGCTCGCGGCGCGGCGATCAACGCGCCTGCCGAGGGTGCCGGCGCAGTCGGAGCCGACGTTGTCGGCCGC
>VGEM01000392.1 GCA_016869315.1 Alphaproteobacteria bacterium
CACATTGGGGGTGCCGCCGCCGAACAAGCCGACGCCGCCGCGGAACACCGTGTCGGGCGTTACATCCCACGTGATCGAGAAGCGCGGCAGCCACAGTCCGCGACCGTCAAAGGTCTCGGTATTGGCGAAGCCGTACCGGCTCTGGAAGCGCGTGTTCAGGATCGGCCGCGCCTTGCTGGAATAGGACTCGCGGCGAAGGCCGAACAACACACTGATGTCCGGGGAGGCTTCCCATAAATCCTGAACATAGAAGGAATTGACGTTGGAATCGAAACGCGCGACCACGTCGTCAATGTTGCCGCTGACTGCCGAGTTGAAATCAAGCCGCGCCGCTTGGCGGTTTTGGAAGTCGGCGATCGAATTGAAGTAGTAAGTTCCGTTGGCATCTTGGAAGAACGCATTGAACACATCCAGTTCTTCACGCTCGAAACCGGCTGTGACGGTGTGGTCGCCGATCAGGTAGTCGCCCTTTAGCTTGTATGTCCGCAATTCGTTGCCCAGGGCATTCAGATGACGAAAGCGATCCGGACCAATCGCCAGCATGCCGCCCGCCGGTGTCCGAATTTGCATTTCGGGGAAGGGGACTTTGCCGCGTGGAATCGGCGATGCGCTGACCTTCTTGTATCCGATTTTGATTTCAGTCTTGAAACTGTCGGTCCAGTCCGAGAAGAACTGACCCGAAATTGAATCGACTTCTTGCGTATTGTCGTACCAGTTCGATCCCGAGCCGAGGGAGCGCACCGTTGGGAGGGTCGGAACCGGGTTCGGTTGGACGACGACGTTGCCCTTGTCGCGGTTATACGACACCTGCATGCGGTGATCGTCGTTCACATTCCAATTGAGCTTCGCGAAAATCTTCTCGTCGGTTTCCGGCAGCGAAGGATCAAGATTGAGGATGTCGTAACCGTAAACTGATTGGGCGATCTGGCGAATCTGATCGACCTGCGCGGTCGTCACTTGGACGACTTCGTTCGGAAAACCGCTCCCGGCCGGTCCGAAGTTGACAGGATTCGCGGTTTTGAACTTTTCGTAGCCGACAAAAAAGAACAGCTTGTCCTCGACGATGGGTCCACCCAGCGTTGCGCCGTAGGTTTTGTCTTTAAACACCAGGCCCCGAACCGGCCGCGCACCCGAGTTGTTCCCAATCAGACTGTCGTCCGAGTAATAGCCATAGATCGAGCCAGTCCAGTCGTTGGTGCCCGACTTGGTGACAATGTTAACGTTACCGCCCTGGAAACCGGAATAGGTCACTGCATAGGGCGCGATGTTCACGGCCAGCTGATCGATCACGTCGATGCTCACAGGTGCGCGCAAGCCTGGGTAACCGCCGTTGTTCAGACCGAAATCGTCGTTGTTGCGGATACCGTCGATGGTCAGCGAGTTGAATCGGTTGTTGGTGCCTGCGATCTGGACCGCGTCGTTGTTGTGCCGGTCGATGTAGACTCTGGCGTCGGCGCGCAGGACATCTTTCAAGTCGCGCGATACCGTCGGCGCGGACAGGATACGCTCGCGGTCATACTGCGATGTCGGGCCCGGTGCGCGTTCCACCAGCCGGCGGCCGGTGACCACCAGTTCCTCGATCGGCTGAGAGCCGCCGACCTGGTAGTTCAGATCGAACGCCTGGCCGAGGTTCAGAAATACCGGTTCCTTCACTTGCTCGGCGCTGCCGCCCGGCCCAGTCACAGTCACTTCATACGGACCACCAAGGCGTAGGCCGCGGCTGATGAACCGGCCACCGGCATTGGTGGTTACGGTCTGGGTGGAACCAGTTGGCATGTGCACGATCTTGACTTCAGCGCCCGACAGCGGCGCGCCATTGGGCCCAGCGACGTAACCATTGATCTGCCCCGCCGTTTCCTGCGCCATGGTTGGCGCGCCCGTCAGAGCGGCAGCCATCAGAATTGCGAGTGCGGCGATCCGTGTCGTGAACCCGGTCATGTCGAGAAACCCATGATGTTGAACGTATTGATCCCCAGCCGCACCAGACCAAGGTCGTGCGACACTTCGGGGAAATAATTAGGACACTTTGGTGATCGATAAAAGCCCGAACGGCGGGGTTATCAATGGGTTATCCACAGATCGGAAAATGTGTACGGCGGCGTTGCCGGGAAAGCACACCTGACCTCGCCGGATAACTCAGCGGTTCGCCGAATAGTACTGCCACAATAACAAGGCCACGCTTGACCGGTAGGGACGCCAGCTTTCGCCGATTTTGTCCAATTTCTTGGGGTTTGGCCGTTGTCGCAGACCCAGCAGAAACTGTGCGCCCGCCTGCAGGGCAAGGTCGCCAACCGGCCAGATGTCGGGCCGGCCCAGGCCGAACATCAGATATATGTCGGCCGTCCAGGGGCCGATGCCCTTGTAGCCGATGAGTTTGTCGCGAACCGCCTGATCGCCAGCGCGCGAAAGCGCCGCCATGTTGAGATCGCCCGTCTGTGCGGCCGCGACCAGCCCCATGGTGTATCGGGTCTTTTGCCCGCTCATCCCATTGGCGCGCACGCCAGCTTCGCCCAGAACGGCGAGACTCTTGGCGTTGACCGTGCCGCCAGCCGCCGTCTTCAGTTTGCGCCAGATGGCGGCGCCGGCGGCGGTCGAAACTTGTTGATCGACGATGGTGCGGATCAACGTCGCGAAGCCGGGTTGCGTGCGGCGCGAGGTCGGCATGCCGGTTTCGCGAATGGCGCGGGCGATGTGCGGGTCGCGCCGGCTGAGGATGCCGAGGTGCTGCGCGATTTCATCATTCGTGCTCATGCGCGATTTTTGCGGTAAAAGACCTGGCATGTATAGCCCCCGCAGTCTTCTCATCGCCGCCCTGCTGATTGTGTCGTCGCCGCTGTTCGCGGCGGGCGCATTCAACCGCGGCAATATTGGCGAGCCCGACAGTCTCGATCCGCATCTCACCACGTCGGGTTATTCGGGTAATGTCATCTTCGAGATGTTCACGGGGCTGACCACCGTCGATCCCCAGGTCAACGTCATTCCTGGCGCCGCCGAGAGTTGGACGATCTCGCCCGACGGCAAGACGTACGTCTTCAAAATGCGGGAAGGCATGGTGTGGTCGGATGGGCGGCCGGTAACTGCAGCCGATTTCGAGTACGCGTTCCGGCGCACCATGGATCCCACGACCGCGTCGCGCGCGGCGCCGATGTTCTACATGATCGAGAACGGGCGTGAGGTAAACACCGGCAAGCTGCCGCCTGAGAACCTGGGCGTGCGTGCGGTGGATGATCGCACCTTCGAAGTGCGACTGTTGCACCCGACGCCGTACTTTCTCGAACTCGTCGTCCATCGTTGTTTTCCAGTGCCGCGATGGGCGATCGAGAAACACGGCAGGGAATGGACCAGGCCGGAGAACGTCGTCGTCAACGGCGCTTTCAAGCTCGCCGAATGGGTACCGAACAGCCGTATTCGACTCTTCAAGAACCCCACCTTCTTCGCTGCCGCCAGTGTCGCGCTCGACGAAGTGAACATCTACG